>WFVP01000417.1 GCA_015491595.1 Anaerolineales bacterium | reverse complement strand
TGGCGCCGGTGACCAACGCCCGTTTTCCGCGCAGTCCTAAATCCATGGCCGACCTCCTTAGGGGGATTCGATGTTTTCATTATACCGCTTGTCTTGGTGAACCCAAGGCGAGATAACACCGGGGTAGCGGCGAAACCGCTGTCCCGTGTTATCTCCATCTTTCCTCCATCTCCTTGCTTTTCCACGCGGTCCCCTGACCGTTCCATGGTAAAATTTCTCTACCATGTTCATGACGCGCGCGCCTTCCCCCTCGAAATCGCCGCTCTGGAGTCCGACGACGAAGCTGGTGGTGGGGCTGACGCTGGTCGCGTTGGCCGCGGGGATGCTCATCGTCTTCCGGCGGTACATTGCGCCGTTGACGGTGGCCCTGGTGCTGGCCTACCTGCTCTATCCCCCCTGTCGGTGGGTGCATACCCATCTGCGCCTCTCCTGGCGGGCCACGGTGGGGCTGGTCTACCTTTCCTTCATCGCCCTTCTGACCCTCATCATGGTGCTTTTGGGGCTGGCCCTGGTGCAGCAGATTCAAAGCCTGTACCAGGTGCTGCTACGCTTCTTCATGCAAGAGGTGCCCCGTGTGGCCCAGAACCTGTCCACGTCCGTGTACTATCTGGGCCCCTTCCGCCTGGATTTGACCCAATACGACTGGAACGCGCTGAGTCAGGAATTGCTGAGCAGCGTGCAGCCCCTGTTGGGTCAGGTGGGTGTGGCGGTGAGCGTGGTGGCCACGCGGACCCTGGCCCTTTTGGGCTGGCTGGCCTTCATCTTGCTGATTTCCTACTTCCTCCTGGCGGAATCCAGCCAGGGGAGCATGTCCTGGATTCCCCTGAACCTGCTCCCCCATTATGGCCAGGAGTTGCAGCGCCTGATGGAAGAGTTGGGGCGCATCTGGCACACCTTCTTGCGGGGCCAGTTCACGGCCTTTCTGGTGATGAGCGTGCTGGCCTCCATCGTGCTGACGTCCCTGGGCGTGCGATACAGCCTGGGCCTGGCTCTGCTGGTGGGCGCCGCCCGGTTTCTGCCTTACATCGGGCCCATGGTGGTGTACATCGTGATTTCCCTGGTGGTGCTGTTGCAGCCCACCAACTTCTGGGCCCTGGAGCCCTGGAAACACGCGCTCATCAGCATTGGGGTGCTGGTCATCATCGACCAGATTTACGACAACCTGGTCATGCCCCGCTTCTTCGGCCGGGTCCTGGGCGTGCATCCCGCTGCGGTGCTGCTGGCCGCCATCATGCTGACGCAACTCATCGGCATCATCGGGTTCATGCTCGCCGCGCCGGTAGTGGCCTCGGGCAAGGTCATCCTGCGGTACGTGGTCTTCAAGATGTTCGACCTGGACCCCTGGCAGCCCCCCGAGGCTCTGGTGGAAACCCAGCCCCCGCAACCCTGGTGGCGGCGGACCTGGGAGCGGGTGAAAGCCCAGGCCGAAGGTTGGCGTCGGGAGCTTTCCTCCTCAGCCCGCGGAAAGGAAGGAGGTGACTTATGAAGGAACCCCAAACCATGGTGATGGCGGAAACGTCGAACTACATCGCCTGGTGCGCCGAAGAGCCCGACGGAGAAATGACCTACCATCTGGAGCTGGGCAACGTCACGGTGCACTTCTTCCAGGAAGAGTGGGAAGAATTCGTCCAGCTGATGGAAAAAATCCTGGGAACGGGACGTCGGTCTTCGGAATGAAGGCCCAGGTGGATACTGGGGGAGGGTTCGATGGCCAAGGACAATCTGAAACGCCCGGATGTGCTGGTGATTTCCAAGAACCAGGAATTGCTGGCCGCCTTTCGTAAGCTCCCCGCGGCCCTGCGGCGGCCGGTGCGCATCCACCGGTATTCCACGCTAACCCATCCATCCGTGTTGGAGGCCGAGGTGCCCTGGGCGGTGATTTGTCTGGACGTGGACGGATTGCATCGGGAAGCCGGGGAAGCGTGGGAACCTATCGTGCGGCGCATCACCCAGCGGCATCCCTACGTGAAGTGGGTGGCGCTGGTTCGCGGAGAGCAGCGGTCCCTGCCCGGGGGATTGTACGTGCACCAGCGGGTGACGCCGCCCTGGACGCCGGAGCGTCTGGCTGCGACCCTCAAGCCCTTGCTCTTCCCCTCGCCCGAGGTGCAGGCGGCCATTGCCTCGCCCCAGCCCCTGCCCCCGCGGCCCGAATGGCTGACGGAGGAGGTGTCCCGGAAGCATCTCCGAGAGGTCTACGAGCGGTTCCCTGTTCGCGGGGTGGGCTGGTACGACTTTCGGGTGGGTCCTTTGTTGTGGGAGGGGGAAGTCTGGCCTTCGCTGTTCCATCCCCATCCTCCGACTCCCTCCGACGCGGCCCTGGAACGCTATGCCTGGTGGCAGTACGAGGACGAGACGTACTGGTTCTACGCGGTCCCGGTGTTCGAGCACACCTGGTTGGCGGCCTGGGGCGCCGCGCCCTTCCCCCATCGGAGCTTGCAGGAACACTTTGCGGCCTTGCGGGACGCGTTCCAGCACCTGGAACCCGAGCCGGCAACCCGCGCTGCGGCCCCCGGCGCTGAAGAGGGTGAGGAGGAATTCCCGCCCGAACAGGTCAAACCCCTCTTCGACGACGTGCCGCCCCCTTTCCCCAACCTCCCCTTCGGGTATTGAGGCAGGTGTTGGGGTCTGGGTCCGGGGCTTAATGCCAATGGCTCGTCTGTAAAATGGGCGCCCATCGCCCACGCGTTTTTCATGTTCTAACCGAGGCTGTTGCAAAGACACATGTCCGCGTTGTTGGCGTAGGCCTGACCAGGTACGGGACCGCAAGAGATAAAGAGAAAAAACAAGCAGCAGCGGCGCAGCCGCTGCTGCTTGTTTTTTCTCTCTTTTTCCCGCGCGGTCCTGGAGTCACGGAGACCTATGCGCACGCCTCTTTTATCCGCCAGGACAAACAAGCATTCGCCGTTTTATCCGCCTTCGGCGAAGGCCTGGAAAATGCGGGCCATGTGACGCGCGCCCTTTTCGAACAGGTCGATGCGGATGTTCTCATTGGGCGCGTGGATGCGGGAGCCGGGGTAGGCGATGCCCGCGGTGGCCGTGGGGAGCCCCAGCTGGTGGACGAACAGATAAGCCGGGCCGGAAGGACCCACCATGGGCACCTTCACCATAGGCCGGCCATATACCTCGCGCGCCGTCTCCACCACCAGATTCACGAAGGGATGGTCAGGGTCCATCTTCATGGGGTACAGGCCCCCCAGGAAGTGTACCTGGATGTCCTCGAACCCCTGCTCCTTCAGGTGGCGGCGCAGCTTCTCCGCGATGTCCTCGGGTTTCTGCCAGGGCACCAGGCGGAATTCCAGTTTCGCCCTGGCCCGGGCCGGGAGCACGGTTTTGGCGCCGGGTCCCTGGTATCCGGCCTGCAGGCCGGTAATGGTGCAGGAGGGTTCGAAGACGGCCATCCGGTAGAGGGCCACCGGGTCGGTCTCGCCTTTCAGGAAGGTCTGATGGGGTTCCAGGAGTTCGGCAAAATCCCGGAACCTGTGGGGCATCTGGGCCAGCAATTCCAGGTCGCGCGGGGAAGGGGGTTGCACGTCGTCGTAAAAGCCGG
>WFVP01000416.1 GCA_015491595.1 Anaerolineales bacterium | reverse complement strand
GGCCAGGGCTTTGCCCGGGAAGGCCATCACCGCCAGGCCGAGCAATACCAACAACCCGCCGAACCAAGACCGTAGAGAGGAACGACGCGCGTTCATGGGCCATCCTTGCCAAAGGTGCGGCGGTTTTCCTTTTACCGCGTTTCCGGAGATTCGGGAAGGCGCTTTTCGGCGGGGCGGACGAGCAGGTGTCCGCCCTGAACGGCCACGATTTCCACCCAGGTCTGGGGCGGAATTTCGTCCACGTCGGGGGGACACTGGGCCGTCCACAGTTCACCGGCCACCTGCACCGTCCCGGGTTGCACGGGGGTGATGCGGGTGCGCACGAAGGCGCGACGCCCTACCAGGTCCTGCAACCGCTCCGGACCCATGACCACTGGACGGCGCTGGACCCGCACGGCCAGCAGGAGCAGCCCCAGGGAAAGGGCCGTGACGAACAGCCCGGTCAGGACCACCAGGGGAACGGACACCCGTTGGAAAGGCAGGGCCATGGGTGTGTTGAACAGGAGCAAAGCGCCCACAATCAAAGACGTGGCCCCGGCCAGGGCCAGGCCGCCTTGAAAGCCCGGGGTTTTGATTTCCAGCGCAATCAGCACGAACGCGGCCCCAATGAGGAACAGGCCCAGCCAATTGACGGGCAGGGTACCCAAGCCGTACAGCGCCAGGGCCAGCATCACCACACCCAGGAACCCCGCCACCCATCCGCCGGGCTGTGCGATTTCCGCCAGCAACAGCTGGATGCCCAAAATCAGCAAGAGGAAGACCACATTGGGGTTCGTCAAAATGAGCAACGCTTCTTCCAGAAAGGTGGGGTCCAGGGAGACGGGTTGGGCCTGCGCGGTGTTCAGCACCCGAGGTCCTTCCACGGTCTGGACGGTGATACCGTCCAATTGCAACAGCAGGTCGTCCAGGTCCTCGGCCACCAGGTCGATGAGCCCGATGTCCAGCGCCTCCTCGGCGGGGAGGGCATAGGCTTCGGCGATGAGGCGCTGGGCCACATCCACGGCCTCCTGGCCTCGATGGCGGGCCAGGGAACGGGCCATGGCCTGAAGCAGGTTGGTGGCCTTGGCCTTCAGGGTTTCTTCCAGGTCCTCGCCCTGGGGCCCCACGGGCGCGGCGGCGCCCAGAGTCGTCTCCGGAGCCATAGCGGCCACGTGGGCGGCCAGGAGCACCAGGGTTCCGGCGCTGGCCGCGCGGGCGCCGCGAGGACTGACGTACACCACGATGGGCACCGGGCTGTTCCGCAGGGCCTCGACAATGTCCTGCATGGCCTCCAGGGTGCCGCCGGGCGTGTTCAATCGGATGACCACGGCCTCGCTCCCGCGCGTCCGGGCTTCCTGGAGGCCGCGGGTCAGGTAACGGACCATCACGGGTGTGATGGGGCCGTCCATGGTGAGCACCACCACCTCCGAACGCGGCGCGGCTGCCGCGAAGGAGCCGACCACCGCGGCCATCCACATCAAGAGGAAAGGCACCCACCAGGCCTTCAATCTGCGCATTCCCGCCGTCCTGCTGGAAGTCCTCCACGCCCTGCGGTCCATGACGTTTTTCATTGTATCCCAATCCCCGGACCCCCACCAGCCACAAAAGGGGATATACTGAGGGATAATCTCGACCGCGCCGCCGACCGTGTCCCCGCACATGCCGCCGTCGGGCACGGCGCGGCAACGGGAAAGGGACCTCCACCATCGAGGGAGGGGACCCCAAATCCCGGCCCTCAACGGTTTGAGGTTCGGCCGATCCCCGCTTGGGAGGTGCAGACCATGCGACGCGTGCCTTTGGGGATGTTCTGGAGTCTGCTGCTCTTGATGTTAGGCGTCATGGGATGCCAGGCCCTCGGCCCCCTTCGGGCGGAATGGGAGAACATGCAACGCCAGCTGACCCAGGTCGCGCCCACCAGCCAGGCCCTAATGGCCACCGCGCAGGCCGCGGCCACGAAGCTGGCCCCCACGGCCCGGGCGGCGGCCACCCAGCTGGCCACGGCCAAGGCCGTAGTATCCCAGATGGCGCCCACAGTGGAAGCCGTGGTCACCCAGGTGGCCCCTACGGTTCAGGCCGTCGCCACTCAACTCCCCACCCTGTTGACGAGCGCGACGCCGTCCTTTGTACCCCCTCCGGTGCCCCTGCCGGAAGACGCGGAGCCCATCGCCCATCCTGAAAACACCCTGTGGATTTATCTGCTCCCCCAGGGCACCGTGCGCAAGACCGCGCGGTTCTACCGCCAGCAATTCGCCCAACAGGGGTTTACCGTACTCAAAAGGGTCAACCTGGGGGGCCAGGTGCTGTTCCAGGTGAAGGACAGCCAGGGCCAGCGCTGGCAGATTGCCATCGGCGCTCGACCGGAAGGGGGCGTGGACATCATCATCCAGGCCCTGCCGTAGGGGAAAACGAAAAAGCGGGAGCGGCCCCAGAACGGAGCCGCTCCCGCCGCGGGAGGCCCGAGGGGCTTACCCGCGCGAGAGTTCCCGCGCGATGATGTAGCGCTGAATCTCGCTGGTGCCCTCGTAAATCTGGAAGAGCTTGGCATCCCGCATGAGCTTCTCCACGGGATACTCCTTGCTGTACCCGTAACCGCCGAAAATCTGCACGGCTTCGGTGCTGGCCCGCATGGCCAGGTCCGCGGCGTAGGCCTTGGCATAGGCCGCGTACATGGTGTTGCGCTTGCCCTGGTCCTTGAGCCAGGCCGCCTTCCACACCAGCAGGCGCGCGGCCTCGATTTCCATGGCCATGTCGGCCAGTTTGAAGCCAATGGCCTGATGCTCGATGATGGGCTTGCCGAAGGTGGTGCGGGTCCGGGCGTAGTTCAGGGCCTCCTCAAAGGCCCGGCGGGCCAGGCCCACGGCCGCGGCGGCCACGGGCACCCGGGAGGAATCGAAGACCTGCATGGCGATGAGGAAGCCCTGGCCTTCCTGACCGATAAGGTTCTCCGCCGGGACCTCCACGTTCTCCAGGATGACTTCCGCGGTGGGGGAAGCCTTCTGCCCCATCTTGGGGAT
>WFVP01000415.1 GCA_015491595.1 Anaerolineales bacterium | reverse complement strand
TAGGAGGGAAGGATGAATTTCCTACTCGTCCCCAAACGCTCCGGCACTTATGCCGATGCCCTGGTGGCCTTTGGCCTGTTGCGCCTGGTAGACCGCTGGCTGAAGGACCTGCCGCGGCGGTGGGATATCGTCCTGGCCGATGCAGGGCCCTGGTATGAAATTCGGGTCCTGGATCGCCGCGGCCGCAACCTGGATCTGCCCGACCCGCGACAGGCCGCGTACTTCCGCAGCCCCGCGTACTACGTCACCAATCGCCGCTTCACCGAACTGCCGGAGCCGGGTTTCCCCTTCAAAGATGTGGACGATATCTGGCAGCGGGTGCGAACGTACAACGAGCAACGGGCCGCCCTGAGCCAGAAAGGCGTCAAAGGCACGGACCTGGAACAACAGTTACGCGACCTGGAACCGCCGCCCGAATGGCAGGTCGTGGCCCTCATCGGCACCCGGCAGATGCAGGCCCTGCAGACCTACAACGGCATCGTGGCCGAATGGGCCAAGACCCGCGGGCATTTCGGCGAGCATCTGGCCGCATTCCTGGCCCTGGCCCGCGGGGAGGACGGCCAGACGTGGAAAGCCTGGAAGAAGTGGGCCAAACAGGACGGCATCCGGGCCGAGGTCACCGCGTCGCAACTCCTCAATCCCCACCAGGGCAAAGGGCAGAACCAGCCCAAGATTGCCTCCATCCAGCCGGGCAACATCAAAAGCCCCTGGCCCGTGGAGTACCTCAAAGCCGCGGGGCTGTGGGAGGCCGCCTTCCCCCGCACGACCACGGACAATGACTGGAAGGTCTACATCCTCGCGCCCCGGCAGTTGCGCTTGCGGGACCTGCGCGAGGTCTACCGCAAGTTCGCCCGCGTGCTCTGGCAGGAACGCCGTTCCGACACCACCGCGCTCAAAACCGACATCACCAGCGTGCTCCTCTTCTACAAAACCTGGCTGGAGTACGCGGCGGAGCGCAAGGATGAATTCGACCTCAAACGGGCCCGGCCTCACACCGTGGTCCATGGCTTCTACGTCACCCAGTACAAACTCATGAGCGCCCAGGCCTACACCATGCTGAACCAGTCCTTCCTGCGCCTGCCCACCTGGGCCGATGCCGTGACCTCATGGGATGACGTGAAAGCCTGGCAGGCCCTCATTGATGAGCACCTGGATGTGATTCACGCGGTGGATGAGAACCACAGCGACGGCTACGACATGCTCAAGGACTACCGGGACTTTGTGGCCGGCGGCAGGTGGGAGGGCTTCTTCGCCTTCACCACGGCCTACGCCCACTACGCCATGCAGCGCATGGCCCAGAACAAGTACGCTCCCCTCTTTACCACACCCCATCTCAGGAGGTTGCTCATGACCGAGAAACGCTTCACGCCCATTCTGGAGTCCGAAGGCTTCCGCAACTTCGCCTACGCCATCCGCCACAGCACCGTGATTCCCCAGAGCCGCAAGGCTCGCGGACTGGATACCCTCTACGACATCCGCTACGGCCTGGGGGAGGAACTCAAGCGCAAGGCCACGGTCAAGGAAGAATTCATCGCCGCGCTGATGAACTTCGCGCAGAGTTACAACCGGGAGAACGCCCAGGTGCTGGAGAGCAAGGGCCAACAGATGCGCCGGGACCTGCGCACCTCGGACATTGAAGACATGGTCCGCCTGGTGGACCAGTACGGCTCCGAGGTGGTGGCCCACCTGCTGGTGGCCTACGGCTACGCGCGGGAACCGCGGGAAGAAGGAAATGGCGAATGAGCGAATCAGCGGATTTGCGAATTTGCGAATCAGCGAATCAACGAACGGCCAACGGCGAACGGCCAACGGCTATCGACGAACGACCAACGACCATCGACCAAATCCTGTAAAGGAGGTGCCCCATGTCCCAACGCAAGCCCGTTTACAGCCTCTCCATCAGCGGCCGCCTGACCCTGGAAATGCACTCCCTGAACAACGAGGGCGGCGAAGGCAACCAAATCATGACCCGCGTGGTCGCGGTGGTCACGCCCGATGGTGAGGTGCACAAGGTCAACGCCATCAGCGGCGACATGTTCAAGCACATCCAGGCCGAGCACTACTACCTGCTGGCCAAGGAAAACGGCCTGCCCCTGTGCAAGGGCTGCCAGACCTTCCGTTCCGACCGCATTCTGGGCGATGATGAGTTTCTGAAGAACCTCAAGAACTGGAACGATGAGGAGACCATCAACAACTTGCTGCACCGTTGCGCGCTGGACGATACGGAAGGGACCCTGATTGCCCAGGGCGCGCGCTCCATCCCCCGCAAATCCGTGGCTGAGTTCGGTTGGGTGGTGGGCATTCCCGACAAAGTGCGCACCGAATCCTATTTCCACGTGCGCTACGCGCAGGAGCGGGGCGGTGAAGGCGAGGTCAGCCAGCCCATTTTCCATCGGCCCGCGTCTTCGGGCGTGTACGCGGCCGTGGCGACCTTTGAAATCGCCCGCATCGGCTTCAACGACATC
>WFVP01000414.1 GCA_015491595.1 Anaerolineales bacterium | reverse complement strand
TCCAGGGACCACCGCAACTCACCCCGTTGATACTCGTCAAAGGGGGAACCGGTCACCGGGCCCACGCGGCCATCCTGGACCCAGCCGTACCCTTCATACCCATCCGGCGTTTGAATGCGGACCCATCGCATCATGCGCCTCCTGCCGTCATGTGGATGACCTTGACCTCATCCCCGTCCTTGAGGGTGAAGGTGTCCCAGCGGTCCCGGAGGACAATCTCGCCGTTCACCGAGATAACCAGGCGAGGAAACGTAAAGTTGAGCTCCCGGAGCAAATCCCGGATGGTCATGCCGGGCTTCCATTGGACTTCGAACTTGTCGTTGACGCGAATCATCCGCCACCTCCTCACGTTGGGTCGACAATCCTATGAGGCATTCCGCATTGTACCCAAGAATGGAAGGAGGAGAAACGGCTTCCTTTTCTCCTTATCCCCCGGAAAAGCCCGTCGGAGGGGTCTCACGCGGGCATGGCCCGTCGGGCCTGCTCCTGTTCCCACTCCTCCCGTTCGGCCTCGTCGGAAAGCACGATTTCCTTGCCTTCCACGATGCCCTGGTAGAGGGCGGCCAAGGTCGGGGAGCGGTCGGGATAAAGGTCTTCCAGCGCAAAGGGCTTGAGGAGCACGTAGCCCGGCACCCCGGGGAAGGGTTCCAGGAAGCGGTCAAAGGGAAGGGAGACCTTGTACAGCTGATAGTACAGGAACTTCTTGGCCCGCAGCACCTGGCCTTCCGCGACCTCCAGATGTCGCGCCCGGAGCCAGGCTTCGGCCGTGCGCCGGAAAGTGCGAGGGGTATGAGGCAATTTCCCGATGCCGTAGGGGGTATATCGGGCCCTGCCGCCGCACAACACCCGCTTGCCCAACAACACCGCTTCCAGTCCGATGGTGGAGTTGTAGACCATGACGAACTTGGCCCGCTGGATGAGGGCATAGGAGCTGAGGTACTCGTGGGCATCCACAAAGACCACGTTGGGGAGCCGGTCTACCCCGCGGGCATTCACCCAATCGCGCACGCTCTCCCGGGCGGCCTTGCCCGGCCGGTGCTCGTCCGGATGAGCCCGCAGCACAAAGAGGGTCTCGGGGTGCTCCCGGATGATGTCCAACACCGTGTCCAACCAGGCGAACATGTGGGGGAATAGGACGTTGGCGTAGACCTGACTGGTATCAAAGACCACATTGGTGAACACAGGGACCATTTGCTTGAAGCGCCTCAGACGCGCTTCCCAGGCGTCGTCCAGGGGAAGCATACGGGGCCAGAAGCGCACGCCAGCCATGGTGAAGGCGCCCTGGAAGCGTTTTTCCAGATAGGCGTGCAACCGCGCCTCACGCTCCGGGGTCCACTCGAAGGTGTGGGGAACCTGGATGGGATAGGCCGGCGCGTTGGGGCCGTGGGTGAAGTACGCGCTCATGGGACGCAGCCCCGTCTCGTGGGTAATGACCGGGATGCCCCGTCGCGAGGCCGTCCAACAGGCCACGGCTTCGGGATAGAAGAGCCCATTGAAGACCACCACCGTCTGGGGCGCCAGAGAGTCGAGGAGGACGCGAAAGCGCTCCCGCACCTGCCATGCGCTCAACAGGAAACGGCGGAAGAGGCGCCGGGTGGGTTCATCGTCGGGGAGGTGATGGCGACGCAAGGCCCAGCGCACACTGGGCACCACCAGCGCGCCCAGGGGCACGCCGTGGTACGTAAACTGGGCCATGTCCTCTACGGAAAGGTCCTGCAAGGACGCGGCCAGGTCGGGGTCTTCCTCGTACACCAGGGCTTCAGTGCGAGCATGGGCGTACATCCGTCGGGTCCAGGAAAGGCACAAGGAGCAGGGCGGGGACCCTTCCGGGTCCTCGGCCGCGGCCAGCAGACAGTGGGAGAGGCCCGCCTGACAGACCACCTGCACCACGGGGATGCCCGTCAGACGCAGGCTCCAGGCGGTGAGCAATTGGAAGGCCGCGTTCAGGCTCAACCCCCACAGCCGCGTGGACGCGTTGAAAAAGACCACCGGAGGAAGGTTGGGATTGGGCTTCGCGCGACGCGCCACCTGACGGGCCATGGCCCTCAGGCGCTGGCGCAAACGCAACGCAGCCGTTTTCTGCACCATCCAGGAGGTCATCCCTGTCCCTCCCCGAACCTTAACGGGGCCCCATCACGCCCCGTTCTCCCCTTCTTTGCGTTGGTAGAAGACCAGGAGTACACTCCCATAACGGCGCTGGTCGAATTCTTCCAGGTGTTTCAAGGGCACCCATTCGTACTCGTTGGGATGAATCTGCACGATGACCCAGCCGTCGGGAGCCAGCCATTCCGGCTTCTCGTCCACCTTGAGCAGCGCTCGTTTCCAAATCCCATGGTATTGAGGCGGCGCAATGAAAATGTAATCGAAGGCCCGGTCGGGATGCTCCAGCAGGGCGAACACGTCCACCTGAAGCACCTCCGCGTTGTCGCCTTCCTGCAAACGGGTGTGCTCCAGGTTCTTGTGAATCAGGCGAATGGCCTTGGGGTTCCAGTCCACGAAGCGCACGAACGCGGCCCCTCGACTCAAGGCCTCCAGGCCCACGCTGCCCGTGCCGGCAAAGAGGTCCAGCCAGGTGGACCCCAGGACATCCGGCCCCAGGATGTTGAACAGGGCCATCTTCGCCTTATCCGTGATGGGCCGAATTTCGTTTCCCGGCAACGAAAAGAGCTTGCGGCCTTTGGCCTTGCCCGAAATGATGCGGGGCATGGTCACGCCTCCCCGAGGAAAGATTCCACCGCTTGGCGCGCGGCCCGTAAATTGCCTTCCGGGGTGGTCAGGGCCAGCACGCAACCCGTTCCCAACATCCACCGTCGCCCTTGGGTTTGCTGGTAGGCCTCCCGGGCTTCGGCCTGCACCTGTTGCGGGGCGCCCAAGAGCAGCGTCTCCCGATGCAACCCGCCACAGACCACGCCCGGCACCTGCTCCAAAGCCTCCGCCAACGTGGGGGAGGTCTCCCGGTCGTGCCAGTGCCAGATGTCCACGGGATAGTCGGTAAACAGATGGAACATGATGTCCTGACCGTGGAGATGCAGCATCAGCAGCCAGAAGCGCTCTCGGGCGTATTCAAGCAAGGCGAGGTCAAAGGGCCGGCCGAAACGGCGGTACTCCTCTTCGCTCAGCCAGGCGTATTGCGCGTGCTGGATAGCATAGAAAATTCCGGCCACGGGCACGGAAGCCAGGGCTTCCAGATACGCCATCGTGGCCTCGGTGATGCGGGACAGCCCCTCCAACAGGGCCTGGGGATGACGCCGCATGTGGACCAACAGGGCTTCCTCGCCCACCAGGTACTTGGCCTGGATGAGGGGGCTGAAGATGGTCTGCACCACGGGCACCTGGGGCCCCAGAGCGTCCGTGATGAACGCCAGGGCGTCCAGGGTCATCCCCAAGGCTCCCTGGCGGGGATGGGGTAGAGTCAGCCGCGTCCAGTCCTCCGGGCGCTGGATGGGCCGATGGGTAATGAAACGCCGTCCCCACACATCGCCCCGCCATTCGTCCTGTAAACCCCAGGTCAACAGGGGATAACTGGCCGCGGGGCTGACCTTCAATAGGTCCCAACCATATGCGCGACAGAAGCGCACGTGGCTCTCGGCCAGGTCCCGCGCGCGTTGGTCGTCCACCGGGAAGTGACGCCACAGGGCCACCGGAGGACGGTCCACCGCCTCCCCACTCAACAAACGCTCGAGGCGCTCCCTCGACGTCCAGGATGAGGCCATGGAAACCTCCCCGAAACAAGGTGCCGTGCCCATCATACCAAAAGGCGGAAGCCGCGTCCTTAAACCAAACAACCCCGGCACCAGGGCCGGGGTTGCCGGTGAGCGTCCGGTCAACGCTTAGATGTTGCTCACGATGTTGCTGAACACATTGCCCACCGTGGGGCCCAAGACGATCAAGATCGCGATGACGACAATAGCGACCAAGACGAGAATCAACGCATATTCCACCAAACCTTGAGCCTTGCGCGGTGCGAACAACATGGCTCACCTCCTTACACAAAAGGGATTTGCACCTTTCATTATTGAGGACGGAAGGTCGTTTGTCAAGAGCCCCATCCTGTCCCCGGGGTGGAAGAAAATGAGAATTTGATGATTGTCATTTTTTCGACCGCTCGCGGACGCGCGCGACGATCATGTCCAACAGGGTTTCGTTCATGGGGACGTGCAGGCCGAGTTGACGGGCATAGCGAACCACCGCGCCGCACAGGGCGTCGATTTCCGTAGGCGCGCCCCGTTCCAAATCCTGGAGCATGGAGTTGCGGTTGGCCGCCGCCCGCTCCAGGACTTCCAGCACCTTACCCCATGGGTCCTCGAAAGGCAGGGCAATGCCCAGGGCTTCCACCACCTGCAACACCTCTTCCACCGCGCGGCGCATGAACAGCAACGCGGCCGGGTCCTCCCGTAGCGCGCCATTGGGCACGCCCAGGAGCGCGCCAAAGGGGTTGATGGCTACGTTGATGAGCAGTTTTCCCCACAGGACCGCGCGCACATCGTCCACCTCGCGCACCGGGAACCCCGCGCGGGCCAGGGCCTCCAGGAGCGGCGCGACCCGGGGATGCCGTCCCACGATGACCTCTCCCGGTCCCGCGGCCATGACCCGACCGGGCTCCATGAGGATGGCCCCCGCGGTGGTCACCCCAATGGCCACCCGTTCCGGGCCCAGCGCCTCTTGAAAGCGCTCCTGAGGGCCGATACCGTTGAGCAGGCTGAGGGCCACGCCACCTGGGGCCAGCGTCGGTCGTAAGCGCGCGATGGCATCCTCGGCCTGCCAGGTTTTGACCAGGATGAGGGCAAACCGGTGGGGCGGCACCTCCTCAGGGTCCGTGACGGCCTGAACGGGAAACCGATGCTCGCGGCCGTCCAGCTCCACCAGGCGCAGACCGTGACGACGCAAGGCCTCCACGCCTTCGCGCCAGCGCCCTAAGAAGGTCACTGGATGGCCCTGCGCAGCCAATCGGCCGCCGAAGAGCCCCGCCATGGCCCCGGTGCCCACCACCAACACGGGAAAGGGTTCCCCCCGGACCGTCATGCCTTCCCCTCCACCAATTCCAGAAAGGCCTTCCACTCTTCCTCATCCATGTACGTCGAATGCTCTTCCCCGGGAAAGGCGCGGGCCTCCACGTCCTCCCGGTAGCGCTTCAACGCCTCCCGAATCGTGCTGCCCACTTCCGCATAGCGCTTGACGAAGCGGGGCTGGAACTCCTCGAACATGCCCACGGTGTCGTGAAAGACCAGCACCTGCCCGTCGCAATGGGGTCCGGCCCCAATGCCGATGGTGGGAACCTGCAAGCGTTCCGAGATGTACTTGGCCACCTGGGCCGGCACCATTTCCAGCACAATGGCGAACACGCCCGCCTCTTCCAAGGCCAGAGCGTCCTCCACCAACCTCTTGGCCGCGGCAGCCGTGCGTCCCTGCACCCGAAAGCCCCCCAATTGGTGAATCTTCTGCGGCGTCAGGCCCAGATGTCCCATCACGGGTATTCCCGCGTCCACCAAAGCCCGCACGGTCTTCACTTGTTCCCGGCCGCCTTCCAGTTTCACCGCGTCCATACCCGCCTCTTGCAGGAACCGGCCCGCATTGCGCACCGCCTCTTCCACCGACACCTGATAAGACATAAAGGGCATGTCGCCCACCAGCAACGCCCGTTTCGCCCCCCGAGCCACGGCTTTGCAATGATGCAACATAACCTCCATGGTCACCGGCAGCGTATTGGGATAACCCAGGACCACCATACCCAACGAGTCACCCACCAGAATGACGTCAATCCCCGCCTCATCCACCCATTTGGCCGTGGGGTAATCGTACGCGGTCATCATCGTAATCGGCTGGCCCTTGCGCTTTTTCGCCTGGAGGGTGCGAATGGTGACCTTCTTCCTCTCTGCCATGGAACTCCTCCTTTGCCAACCGCAAAATCAAGATGGGTACAACCCGAGTATCTCGCTCGGAGAACCAGACACGACGGTCGTGTAAATCCGCGAGGGACTGGCGTCAGCGCATTTCGTGTATGGAACGTGGTAAACCGATTATACGTGAGTTTGGGTTCACTTTTCGTTCTCCGTCCCTGACGAGACTGTTTCAGTTTAGTAGGCGCGATATCTGATTCGGGGAGGACCGGACCTGTGCCTTTCTCCCGTCTTCGGCGTGAAGGGATGCCCTGGGCTTTCACCGTTGGCCGAGATGCCAGGTGGGCACACCAAAAACTAAGGAAAAATTGATGCAGCGGCGGCGAAGCCGCCGCTGCATCAATTTTTCCTCCTGCGGTCCCAGGCCTGGACAGAACTATGCAAGATATACCGAAAACAACTTCGGTCTTGAACCTCGCAAGAAGGGTATGCGTCAGGTCTGCACAACACGTGGAGGAATCACCCCCAATGGGTTTGGGTTTGCAGGAACGCGTAAAAAGCCCGACCCTTCAGGAACGGGGAGGGGACAGGAAGAAAACGCTGCTCGCTTTCACGGTACAATGGAAGCAGTCCATAGAAGGAGTAGCATCATGCCGGTTCGGGAACCCACTCGTGACCGACTGCCCCAGCCCACGGTCCGTCCCCAGCGCCGTCCTCCCTGGCTTCGGGTGCGCGCGCCTTCGGGGGAAACCGTGGCCTGGTTGCGGGGCCTGATGCGTAGCAAAACCCTGCACACCATTTGCGAAGAGGCCCATTGCCCCAATATCGGAGAATGTTGGGGGCACGGAACGGCCACCTTCCTGCTTCTGGGCGATGTCTGTACCCGCACGTGCGGTTTCTGTGACGTCAAGCACGGCCGTCCCGGACCGGTGGATTGGGACGAGCCCGAACGGGTGGCACAGGCCGTCAAAGCCATGGGCCTGCGCCACGCGGTCATCACCAGCGTGAACCGGGACGAACGGGGAGACGGCGGCGCGCCCATCTTCGCCATGGTCATTCGCCGGATTCGGGAACTGGTGCCCGATTGCTCCGTAGAAGTCCTCATCCCCGACTTCAAAGGCCGCATTGAAGCCCTGCGCATCGTGATGGAGGCCCGACCGGAAATCCTCAACCATAACGTGGAAACGGTACCCCGTTTGTTCAAAACGGTGCAACCTCAGGACAACTACGCCTGGGCCCGCACCATCCTCACCACGGCCAAGAAACTGGACCCCGAGGTGTTGACCAAGTCGGGCATCATGGTGGGGCTGGGCGAGACCATGGATGAAGTCAAAGCCGTGTTGCGAGACCTGCGGGACTGGGGCGTGGACATCGTGACCATTGGTCAGTATCTGCAGCCCAGTCGCCGGCATCTGCCCGTGGCCCGCTTCTACCATCCGGAGGAATTCGAGGAGTTGCGCGCGTACGCGCTGGAGTTGGGCTTCAAATGGGTGGAAAGCGCGCCCCTGGTGCGCTCTTCTTACCGGGCGGAACAGCAGGTACGGGCCTTGAGCGCAGTATATCGCCAGCGCATGAACGGCCGGAATGGAGAACGAGTCTCCACCCCGGCGGGGAAAGCGACCGCTTCCCCTGACGGACATCCATAGACGAACGCAGGAGAGCCCTTCCATGCCCCTTTACCTGGTCCACTACGGCAGCGAAATCGGTCTGAAAGGCAAGAACCGGGCGGATTTCATCCGCCAGTTGCGACGCAACATCCAGGCGCAACTTCCTGTGGAAAAGGTGCGCCTCCTCCATGGGCGTCTGCTGGTGGAGAGTCCTCACGAGGATTTGGATTTCTCCCGAGTCTTCGGAGTCGCCTGGTGGACCAAGCCTCTGGTGGTGGAGAAACCCACCCCTGCATCCCTACACGGGGCCATCCTGACCCTGGCCCAACGCGCCCGGGAACGTTTCCAGGAGAAGCCCACCTTCGCCGTCCGGGCCCGCCGGGTGGACAAGGGCTTCCCGCTGGGCACCCTGGCCCTGGAACGGGAACTGGGGGCCGTGGTGGTGGAGGCCCTGGGATGGAAGGTGGACCTCACTCATCCCCAGGTCACCCTGCATGTAGACATCGTGCCCGGCCGGGCCCTTCTGTACGAC
>WFVP01000413.1 GCA_015491595.1 Anaerolineales bacterium | reverse complement strand
CATGAAGCACGAACCCATGATGCTGTGGATTACCGAGCGAAACGAGCTTCTCATCAACACCCCAACCGCTACCTGCGCCGCTTCCGCGTGCCCTCCACGACGGATGAAGGGGCGTACTCCGCGGAGACCCAGCAGGATACCACCTGAGGGCGCATCGTGGTCTTTTCGGGCACCACGGGCAAGGCGGTGATGCAAATCCGCAAGGAGTACGATTTCCCCGAAGCCCTGGCATGGCTGTCCGGCAAGGGCTGGGCCGTAGCTTGGACGCAGAAGGTCTGGCTGCTTACGTCCAGTTCCCAGAACATCCTGCTTACCCCCTTATCGGCCCAAACCTTCCGGGGGCTGACGGCATCTGCCAACGGGAACCGGGTCGCCCTGTACGGCACCGAATGGGTCACCGGAGAAGGCATCGGCACCATCGAGGTCTGGGAGTGGCGGTAGCCGCGCAACAGGGCACGGTCCCCGGACGCGATACCCCACCGGGGCATGAAGCGGCCTTCCAGGGGCCGCGGTCGCGAGGCCGCGGCCCTTGTCTTCGGTCCCCTGGTATGATGGAGGCCAGCAACACGCGCGGGAGCGTCCGGAGGTGGACGATGTTTCCCTGGCGTCTGGCCCGGGACCTGGCCTATCTCACCCTGGGGGCCGGGGTGCTGGCCCTGGCCATGGTGCTCTTCCTCATTCCCGCCCGACTGGCCGCGGGCGGTGTCAGCGGTCTTTCCTTGGTCCTTCACCACTACACCGGCTGGCCCATCGGTGCCATGGTCTTCGCCTTCAACGTGCCCCTCTTCCTGCTGGGCTGGCGTTACCTGGGCGGCCCCCGCTTCGCCTGGCGCACGGTATATGCCACCGCAGTCTTCTCCGCGGTCATCGACCTCCTTCCCCTGGTCGGACCCCTGCCCGTCCTCACCGATGACCCCGTGCTCCAGGTGCTGTACGGCGGTGTGGTTTCGGGCATCGGCGCGGGACTGATTTACCGGGGCAAGGGCACCAGCGGCGGCACGGACATCCTGGCCCGCATCCTGGCCCACCGGTGGAGCATCCCCATGGCCCAGAGTTACCTGACTTCCGACGCGCTGGTGCTCCTGGCCGCGGGCGCGACCTTCGGTTGGGAGAAGGCCCTGTACGCCCTGGTGGTGCTCTACGTGGCCGGCTTGACCGCGGAAGGCGTTCACCAGGGCGCGAACGTGGCCCGCACCGCGCTCATCATCACCGAGCGGCCTCAAGAGGTGGCCCGGGCCATCCTGGAGCGGCTGGACCGGGGCGCGACGATTTTCCCTGCCACGGGGGCCTACACCGGCCAGCCCCGACCCGTGGTCTACTGCGTCCTCCCCCGGAGCGACGTGGCCCGGCTCAAACTCCTGGTGCGGGAAATCGACCCCCGGGCCTTCATGGTCGTGGGCCAGGCCCACGAGGTCCTGGGCGAAGGCTTCCGCCCCTGGACGGAAATCGAGTAAAGAGCGAAGAGGCAGCCCTGGGCTGCCTTTCGTTTCCTTACCTCCGGTAAGGATGTTCGAAAAATCACCCCATGCCCTTCGCGCAGGCCTGACCGGGTACGGGACCACCGTGGAAAAAGAGATAATGTTTGGGCAGCGGCGAAGCCGCTGCCCAAACATTATCTTTCTTCCCGGCGGTTCAGGGCCTGGTCAGGCCTATGCGAAACCTGGGCCGCCCTTTTCATGCTGAATAAAATATGGAGCGTGAGAAGCGCCCCCACATTTTTCGAACACCCCCTACCTCCGGTTATAATTTCCCCAACCCCACCCGGAGGTCGACCGTGGAGGCGTCCCGTTGGGGGAAGGCCGCGCTGCGCATCGCGGCCGCGCTGGTCAAGGCCCGGGTGAAGCAGGCCCTGGGGGAAGAGACCCTGCGGGCCGCGGCCGGCGAACTGGCCGACCTGGGCCATGAAGAACTGGCCCGCCGGCTGGAAGACGCGCTCGCGGCCCAAAACCGCCGCGAGGCCCTGACCGCCGCGCTGCGCCAGGCCGACGCGTGCGCACAGGAGCGCCTCGCGAGCACCTCCCTGCACGGCCTGGCCCGCGACCTGCCCTTGCGGGACCTGCCTTCCCTGCTGGACGCGCTGGAAGACCTGCCCGCGGACGACCTGGAGGAAACCCGCCTGACCGCCGCGCTGGAGGCCGTGCTGCAACGGGACTGGCGCCTGCCCCCGGAGCAGGCCCGGAGCGTGGCCGGCATCTACCTGGCCTGCCTGCGGGAGGCCCTGCTGGAGGTGGAGACCGACGCGCTGCGCACCCTCGGCCGCGCGGTCTTGCGCACCGAGCAGGCCGTGAAGCGCCTGGAGCAGGCCCTGCAGACGTGGGAGGCAAAGGAACGTAAGGCCATTCGTGTCCAAATCGAAGGCTCGCTCACCCGCACCGCTCTGGTCGTGGGCGACCACAACGTGGTCATCCAGACCTTCGTGGAACCCGTGCGCCGCCTGCCCACGGACTACGCGGGCCACATCCGCGCCTTCCTGACGGCCTACCTGGGCACCAGGGAGCACCCCGTGCCCTTCGGCGGCCGGGAGGATGCGCTACGTGACCTGGACGCTTGGCTTCACGACCCCGAGACCCCCTACCTGCTCCTCACCGCGCCCGCGGGCATGGGCAAGAGCGCGCTTTTGGTGCGCTGGCTGGCCCACCTGAAGCGCGAGCATCCCGACCTGCCCGCGGCCTTCGTGCCCGTGAGCAT
>WFVP01000412.1 GCA_015491595.1 Anaerolineales bacterium | reverse complement strand
GTACAGAATCTGCACAATCATGGGGATGCCGCGCAAGACTTCCACGTACAGGGTGGCCAGGTTGTAAATGATGGGGTTCTTCGAGGTGCGTCCCAGGCCCACAATCAAGCCCCAGGTGACCGCGATGGCGTAGGCCGACAAGGTAATACGCAGGGTGACCTTGATGCCCTGGGCGATGAACAGGAAGGTATCCCGATAATCCGGGTCGGCGAGAATCAAATACAACAGCAGAAAACCGGTGCCGACCACAATCAGCGCCCACCAGGGCACCGCCCGCAAATCGGTTCCCGGGGCCAGGGTTCGTTCTTGGGTGGATACGGTGGTTCCTGTCTGCACCGAACCTCTCCTGCCAAAGGCGATGAGGAATAGCACAGCCCTCCCGCGACGCACGTCGCGGGAGGGCACGAAAGTCACCCAATGCGCGCCAGGGCGAATCCGAAGGTCACGACGCCACCCCTTACGGCATCATCAGGCCCCACTTCTCGTTCAGCTTCTGCAGGGTGCCATCCTCGATCATGGACTGGATGGCCGCGTCAAAGGCCGCCTTCAAATCGCTCCCGGGCGGGAAGACGAAGCCCAGTTGCTCGGGCTTGTCCGTCTTCAAGACGCCCAGGATGCGCAGCTTGCCCGGATTCTCCTCCATGAAGCCGTTGGCCGCCAGGTTGTCGATGACCACGCCGTCGATGTCGCCGGAGAGCAGGGCCAGAATGGCCGCCCCAAAGTCCTCAAAGGACTTGATGCGGTCCTCCGGGAAGTGCTTCTTGGCCGCGATTTCGTTGGTGGTGCCAATCTGCGTGCCTACCAGCTTCTTCTCGTCCTTGATGAAATCCTCCACGCTGGTCGTGGGCTCGTCCGCCCGCACCAGGATGACCTGCTGCACGCTGGCGTAGGGGATGGAGAAGTCCACAATCTTCTCCCGCTCTTCGGTAATCGTCACGCCGTCCGCGAGCACGTCGTATTCACCCGCGGCCATGGCGTCGAAAATCCCCTCCCAGGCGGCTTCCTTGAACTCCGGCACGCAGTTCAGACGCTTGCAAATCTCCCGCACCGCGTCGTAATCCCAACCTTTCCCTTCGCCGGTTTCCGGGTCAATGAAGTTGAAAGGGGGATACGCGTTCTCCACCGCCACGGTAATCTTCCGCCCTCCCAGGTCCGGCAGATCTCCCGTCTCCCCCTGAGCCTGCGGCTGGGCCTCCTTCGGGGCCTCCGCCTTTTGACAGCCGAACAAACCGCCCAGGAGCAGGACAGCCAACAGCAGCACAGCAAGCGAGCGATAACGTTTCATCCTTCTTCCTCCTTCCGCTTGGGATCAGGCAAACACACAACCAACACGTTTACAATCCTAATGAATTTTCCGGCTCTTGACAAGGGAGAGCAGAAAATAATTTACCGGGCGCGTCATTTGACCCCCCAGCCCAGTCCTCGTATACTTCTGGTGACGAGGCCGACGACACGGCACCCTCGATTCCCTGGAGCGAAACGGACTCCTTATGCGCTCGCGGCATCCCACCCTTTCCATGGAGGATTACCTCAAGGCCCTCTACGCCCTGGAGGAGACGGGGAAACCCGGGACCACCACCGCCCTGGCCCGCCGCCTCGGGGTGCGCCCCGCATCGGTCACGGAAATGCTCAAGCGCCTGGCCCAGGCGCACCTGGTGGAATACCGCCCCCGTCGGGGGGCCCGCCTCACCGCCAAGGGCAAACGCCTCGCCCTGCAGGTCATCCGCAAGCACCGGTTGCTGGAACGCTTCCTGCACGACGTGCTGGGGTTCCCCTGGGACAAGGTGCACGCCGAGGCCGAGCGTCTGGAACACGCCGTCTCCGATGAGTTCATCCAGCGCCTGGCCGCCTGGCTGGGGGAGCCGGAACGGGACCCCCATGGCCATCCCATCCCGGGGCCGGACCTGGAGCCGCCCCGGCCCCAAGGCATTCCCCTGGACCACGTACCGGTCGGACAACAGGTACGCATCGTCGCCGTGTCGGACCGAGACCCTGCGGTGCTGCGCCGCCTGGGCGAGCTGGGCCTCCACCCCAATCAGCGCCTGCTCGTGCAACAACGTACCCCTCTGGATGCCCTCCTGTACGTGGAACTCCTGCCCCAGGGTCGGCAGGTGGTCCTGGGCCCGGCGCTGGCCCACACCATCCTGGTGGAGCCCATCGCCCCCTGAGGGGAACGTCCAGGCGCAGGGGTGGCCAAGGGAGCGTCCATCCACCTTACCCCAAGGTATAATCAGGTCGCCATGACGTGGAAGGTGATTTTCTTCGACCTGGATGGCACCCTGTACCATCCCGAACAGGGCCTGTGGCAGGCCATTGGACAGCGCATCGAAAGGTTCCTGGAGCAGTTCCTCCGGGTTTCGCCGGACCAGGCGCGTGCGCTGCGCTACGCCTACGCGCAACGTTACGGCACCACTCTCCGAGGTCTCCAAGAGGAGCACGGCCTGGACCCCTGGGAATACCTCACCTTCATCGGTCAGGTGCCCGTGGAACGCTATCTCCAGCCTGACCCCCAATTGCGCGCCCTTCTGGAAAGCCTCTCCCAGCCCAAATGGGTGCTTACCAACGCCGACGCGCCCTACGCACGTCGAGTTCTGCAGACCCTGGGGGTGGAGGATGTATTTCAGGGCATCCTGGACATCGAAGCCCTGGGATGGATACCCAAACCCCATCGAGAGGCTTTCCAGCGAGCATGGCAACGAGCTGGCGTTCGTTGTCCCGAAAAGGCCCTCCTGGTGGACGACCTGGTACGCAACGTGCAGGGTGCCCTGAAAGCCGGCATGGGGGCCGTCCTGGTTCATCCTCAGCGTCCGACAGTGCCCGTTCCCTGGATTCCCCGTCTGGAAGACCTCCCCCTCTGGATGGCCGAAGTCCGAAAGCATTCCCCCTGGAAGGGAGCGACAGCATGAAATCCTGGGTTCTCGTCCTGTGCATTATCGGGTTCATCCTCCTGCTCCACTGGTACATCTACATGGAATGGCGTCACCGCACCCTGGCCCGCACGGTCACCCTCATGGGCAAGGCCATCAAGCGCCCACGAGACTTGCTGGCCGAGGAAGAGGCCATGATGGAGGAACTGAACCAGAAGGTGTCCCAGTTGAAGGAGAAGGACAGCACCATTCCCCACAAGGAGGACGACGCTCATGGTGAATAAACCCGTCATTGCCATCTTAGGCGGCACCGGCAAGGAAGGCCGAGGCCTGGCCTATCGCTGGGCCAAAGCCGGGTATCCCATCATCATCGGTTCACGAGCCCTGGAACGGGCCCAACAGGCCGCGGAGGTCATCCGGGAACGGGTTCCCCAAGCCCAAATCCAGGGCATGGAGAACCGAGCCGCCGCCCAGACCGCGGACATCGTCGTCGTCAGTGTGCCCTATGCCGGATTTCGTCCCCTGTTGGAACACATCCGGGACGCGGTCCAGGGCAAGATTGTGGTCAACGTGGTCGTGCCCCTCAAACCGCCGAAAGTGACGAAGGTACATCTTCCCCCGGAAGGCAGCGCCGCGCAGGAAGCCCAGGCCATCCTGGGCCCCGAGGTGGCCGTGGTCAATGCCTTCCAGAACATCGCCCACGAACTCCTGTGGAAGGATGGCCCCATCGACTGCGACGTCCTGGTCACCGGGAAAGGGAAGGCCAACCGCCAGCGGGTCATCGCCCTGGTGGAAGACGCCGGGTTGCGGGCCTGGGACGCCGGTCCCATCGAAAACAGCGCCGTGGTAGAGGGCCTCACCAGCGTACTCATCTACCTGAACAAGACCTACGGCTCCACCCACGCGGGCATTCGCATCACGGGCGTTTCGGGTGA
>WFVP01000411.1 GCA_015491595.1 Anaerolineales bacterium | reverse complement strand
GCGTACGGGGTCCTGGTTCCCCGACTGGTGACCGGGCAGTTCGACCCCACCCGGCACAAGGCGGCCTGGCCTTCCACCGGGAACTACTGCCGCGGGGGGGCGTTCGACTCCCGGCTGCTGGGGGTACACAGCATCGCCATCCTGCCGGAGGGGATGAGCCAGGAGCGGTTCCAATGGCTGGCGGGCATGGCCGATGAGGTCATCAAAACCCCGGGCACCGAGGCCAACGTCAAGGAGATTTTCGACAAGTGCAAGGAGCTCCAGGCCCAGGACCCCGAGGTGGTCATCCTCAACCAGTTCGACGATTTCGGGAACTACCTGTGGCACTTCGCGGTTACCGGGCGGGCGATGGAGGAGGTGCTGGACCGTCATATGCGCCCCGGGGATGTCTTCCGTGGGCTGTGCCTTACCACCGGTTCGGCTGGCACCATTGCCAGCGGCGATTACCTCAAGACCCTGTTCCCCGAGATGCAAATCGCGGCCGGGGAGGCGCTCCAGGTGCCCACCCTCATGGAAAACGGCTTTGGCGAGCACCGGATTGAAGGCATTGGCGACAAGCACGTCCCCTGGATTCACAACGTGAAGAACACGGACCTGGTCATTGATGTGGACGACGAGGCGGTGGTGCGTCTGGCCCGGTTGTTCAACGAACCCGAAGGTCGAGCCTACCTGGTGGCGCAGGGCGTGCCCGAGGAGGTGGTGGCCCGGCTCGACCTGCTGGGCTTCTCCGGCATCGCCAACCTCATCATGAGCATCAAGTTCGCCAGGTACTTCGAACTGGGCGCGGAGGACGTGGTCCTGACCGTGCTCACCGACTCCATGGAACTCTACCAGAGTCGTCTGGAGGAAATGCGTCGGGAGTACGGTCCGTATACCGAACGGGACGCCGCGGCGGATTTCGCCCGCTACCTGCAGGGGCTGTCCACGGACCACGTCCTGGAACTCCGCTACCCCGACCGGAAGCGCATCCACAACCTGAAGTACTTCACCTGGGTGGAACAGCAGGGTAAGGACGCCCAGGAGCTGGAAGCCCAGTGGTACGACCGGGATTACTGGAAACGCATCCAGACCCTGGTCCCCGAGTTGGATGCCCTTATTGAGGATTTCAACGCCCGAGTGAAAGCGGCCCGCTGAGGGGTCGCTTTGCCTTGGTCCTGCAAGGCGCAGCGCCCGCTCCTGGAGCCGGGGCGGGCGCTGCGCGTGGTCGAGACGAGGTCGGCGGTCACTTGGCCTGTCGCGTCAGCATCGCATCCGGCGCCCATTCGCTGAACAGTTCCACGTGCCCCAGCAGGGACTTGTACCAGGCATACAGCCACAGGAGCAACACGACGATGATGAGGGCCAGGGCGAGATAACGGAAGGTCCGGTTCTCCTTCCACTTCAGCCCGAAGGGCGCCAGAACGCCCAGCAGACCCGTAAGGATGAACGAGAGGCCGGACATCAGGGGGTCGCGGGTGAGATCATTGACGATGATGGCGTACCCCGCCGCCAGGCCGTTCACGCCGGCAAAGAAGGCGAAGAGGGCCGTGGGGTAAAGGTCCCACTCCTTCGCGATGGCGAGGGCCGCGCCCAGAAAGACCAGACCGAGAAGGGTGGTGGGTTCCCCAAAGAGGATGTTGTAGCTGCCGGGTAACGGCCAGGTGAGGCTCATGTGAAGGCCGAGCACGGTGCTGAGCAAGCCCACCACGCCAAACCCCGCGGCGACACCCTTATTGGGCCTCAGACCCGTGGCGACGTAGTAGGCCAGGATGCCCAATCCGGCCACCAGGTTGAGCATGACCAGGGTGAGATAATCCACAAACATGGCAGACCTCCTCATGGGAGCGTGCGGACCCGTCTTCACTTTTTATTGTATTTGCGTTTTTTCAAAAATGCAGTGTCATCTGTCACGCAAGGCTCCGTGACAGATGACACTTTGGGGATGCGACGGTGCCATGGGGCGGTGGAGGGGTGGTTCACCCGCCCGGTTGGCGGCGCACCAGGGCGTCGGTCATGCGGGCCACCCGGGACATGGCCTGGACGTCGTGGACCCGCAGGATGTCCGCGCCCCGCACGATGCTCACCGCCACCGCGGCCGCGGTACCTTCCAGGCGTTCTTCCACGGGCAGCTCCAGGGTGAACCCAATGAAGGACTTGCGGGAGGGGCCGACCAGTAAGGGATAGCCCAAAACCGCCAGCTCGTCCAGGCGTCGGATGAGGTCCAGATTTTGCTCCACGGTTTTTCCAAAGCCGATGCCGGGGTCGAGGATGATGCGATACGGAGGAATGCCGGCCCGTTGCGCGGCCTGGGCCCGTTCGTGCAGGTGACGGCGCACGGCGACCACCATGTCACCTACGGCTTCCCCCTCGTATCGGGCGCCCAGGCGCGCGTCTTTCACCACGGCTTCGCGCTTCGCCCGGTTGTCCATGAGGATGACCGGTACCCCCAGGTCCGCAGCCACCGCGGCCATCTCGGGGTCGGCGCGGAAGGCCCAAACGTCGTTGATGAGGTCAGCACCGGCCTCTACCGCCGCCCGGGCCACCCGGGCCTTGTAGGTGTCGATGGAAATGGGTCCCAGCCCTTCGGCCGCCAGAGCTTCAATGACGGGCAGAACCCGGCGCATTTCCTCCTCCGCGGTGACCGGTTCGGAACCGGGCCGGGTGCTTTCCCCGCCCACGTCCAGGAAGTGCGCGCCTTCTTCCTGGAAGCGCCGGGCCTGCTCCACGGCCGCGCGCACCCAATCGGCCCGTTGGAGCAGGCCGTCGCCGGAGAAGGAGTCGGGGGTGACGTTGAGGATGCCCATGATGAAGGTTTCCCGGCCCCAGTAGAAGAATTGCCGTCCGATGCGCATAGGGGCCCGGGCCCAGGGGCGAATCCCCGAGGTCAACACGCGCGCGGCCAGAGAGGCCGCGGTCTTCCCCAGACGGGGATGCACCCAACGGGGCGCAATTTCGGCCAGGGGCACCAACACGAAGGCCCGTTCGTGGAGATGTGGATGCGGAAGGGTGAGGGTCTCCCCCTCGACCACCAGGTCGTCGTAGAACAGTAGGTCCAGGTCAATGATACGCGGGCCCCATCGGGGGCCGGGCGTGCGTCCCATGCGGTCCTCGAGGGCCTTCATGCGGTGGAGGAGTTCGGAGGGCTCCAGGTCCGTGGTGCCGAGGCACACCGCGTTGAGGAAACGGGGTTGGTCGAGATAGCCCACCGGGTCCGTCTCGTAGAAGGAGGACACGGCTTCGATTTCCACCCACTCCAGCAACCCTTCCAGGGCCTGACGGAGATTGGCATCCCGGTCTTGCAGGTTGCTCCCCAGCGCAATGCCGACGAAATGCTTCCGACGTCGAAGTGGAGGCATGGTTTCCCTCCTGTGTGGGGTTTGCCTTCCCATCATACCCCGAAGGAGAGACGTCAGACGATGCCCCTGGAGGAATTTCGTGCCATGTGCAGGTGGGAGTACAATCTCTCGGGAAACAAACCCGGGAGTCAAGGATGATTCAGGATTATCGTCAGGCCTTGCACATGCTCTACAGCCGGGCTAACTTTGAAGTCCAGCGGGTCCGTCAACCCGAGGCTTTGCGTCTGGTTCCGATACGTCGTTTGTTGGCGGCTTTGGGGGACCCGCAACACACCTTCCCCGTCGTGCACATCGCGGGCACGAAGGGCAAAGGGTCCACCGCGGCCATGCTGGAGGCCGTCTTTCGGGCCGCAGGGTATCGCACCGGGCTGTACACCTCGCCCCATTTGCACACCGTGCGGGAACGGATTCGCGTACAGGGGGAGCCGATTTCTCGGGAGACCTTCGTGCATTGGATGAACGCCCTTCAGGCCTTTATGGAAGCGGATTCCGACCTCACCGTGTTCGATGTGCTCACGGCCATGGCCTTTCTGGTCTTTGCCCAGTTCCAGGTGGACGTGGCGGTGGTGGAAGTGGGATTAGGAGGGCGGTTGGATTCCACCAACGTGGTGTGCCCTCAACTTACCCTGGTCACCCGCTTGGGCCTGGACCACACCGAGGTGCTGGGTCCGACGTTGCGGGACATCGCCTACGAGAAGGCGGGCATCTTCAAGCCGGGCGTGCCCGCGGTGACGGTGACCCAGGACACCGAGGCCATGGAGGTGCTGCGTCGTGTGGCCGAGGACCGGGGCGCGCCTTTGCACGTGGTGGAGCCCTCCGCCATCCTCGTGGAAGAGGTCACACCGCGCGGCCAGCGGATACGCTTGCGGGACGACCAGGGCGCGGTGGTCCGTTATCGTCTGGCTCTGTTGGGGGAACATCAGGCCGAGAACGCCGCGCTGGTGGCCGCCTCCGTGGACGTGCTCCGGGCCCAGGGTTGGTCCGTGCCCCCTTCGGCCCTGGAGGAAGGGTTGGCCACGGTGCATTGGCCGGGGCGCTTTGAGGTGCTTCGGGAGGAACCCCCCGTCGTGCTGGACGGCGCCCACAATCGGGAATCCGGCCGCGCCCTGGCCCGGACCCTGGCCCAGGTCTTCCCCGACCGGACCTGGATCGTCGTCTTCGGCCTTTCTCGGGGCAAGGACCCGGGGGCCCTCTTGCAGGCCTTGCAGGCGCATGTGGACGTGGCGACCCTTTGGGTCGTCCGCTCCCGGCACCCGCGCGCGGTCCCGGTGGAGGAGCTGGCCCCGCAAGTGGAAGCCTTGGGGTGGCCCGTTCGGACCGCGGCCTCCGTTGACGCGGCCTTTCGTCAGGCCCTGGAGGAGGGGAACCCCCTGGTGGTCACGGGTTCCCTCTTCGTGGTGGCCGAGGCGCGCGAGGCCTGGTCCGCGCTGGGGCATATGTCGGTGCCCGAAGGGGACCCCTGGCCGTAGGGAGCCGCCGATGCCGACGGTGTTCACGGTGGGGCATTCCAACCGTTCCCTGCAGGACCTCATCGTGCTGCTCCGGGAAGCCGGCGTGCAGATGGTGGTGGACGTGCGGCGCTTCCCCGGCTCCCGGCGCTGGCCCTGGTTCCGAAAGGAGGCTTTGAAGGCCGGTCTGGAGGCCGCGGGCATGGGTTACGCATGGCTGGGACAGACCCTGGGTGGGCGCACCCAACCGCCGTATCCGGATTACATGGCCACCGCGGCCTTTCAACAGGGGTTGGCCCAGCTGGCCTCCCTGGCCCGGGAAGCGACGGTGGCCATCCTCTGCGCCGAACGGGACTGGCGGCGGTGTCATCGCCGGTTCATCGCCCAGGCGCTGGTGGCCCGGAGCTGGCAGGTGGTGCACTTGCTGGATTTCGGGGTGAACGAAGTCCATGCACCCGGACTTCCCCTGGA
The DNA here is from genome assembly GCA_015491595.1 of Anaerolineales bacterium. GTDB lineage: Bacteria > Chloroflexota > Anaerolineae > Anaerolineales > DRMV01 > S139-71. Next base: position 1,443 of record WFVP01000411.1, on the reverse strand, counting down.
AGGAGAGGGGCCACGTCCATGAAAACGGTGGGAATTCGACCGCGCCCACGAGGATGCTGCAAACCTGTCGCCTACCCATATCGCCTGTGCGGTGTGGTTCCTCGTCCTATGGAAAGGGCATGTCATCTGTCTTTGCCCACCGTGGTTCCGACCGGGCACGGAACCGCAAGAAGAGATATAGGGGCAATGACTTCGACTTGCATCTTGCGAGATATGGATATGCGCCAGTGCTGCAACCCCCTTGAAAGCCCTACAAGCGCGAGGTATGCTTGGCGACGGCCCCTGTCCGCTGGTTCGAATCTCTCAAGGAGGTGATATGTCCTTGCATGGTTCCCGTCTGCCTCGTCCCTGGTGGTCGGTGTTCCTCCTGCTCGGACTTTTGATGGGTTGTAGCGGCGTTGTGGCTACTCCCGTGCTTATCGTCACCCCGGGGGCACCCGAGACATCCCTGGCTCTATCCACGCCCTCGACCGGTGCCACTCTGGTCGAGGGCGTTATCGTTTTGCCTCCGGTGGACCCGGCGGACTACGGCGGAAACATCATCACCGCAGGTTCGTCCACGGTCTTTCCCCTCACGGAGCGCATGGCCGAGCGCTTCCAGGACGAGGGGTATCGGGGCCAGATCACCGTGGATTCCATCGGCAGCGGCGCGGGCTTCGAACGCTTCTGCGTGGCCGGGGAAACGGACATCTCCAACGCCTCCCGCCCCATCAAACCCTCCGAAGTAGAAAGTTGCCGTAAAATCGGCCGGGAGCCGGTGGAATTCCGCGTGGGCACCGACGCCCTGGCCGTGGTCGTCTCCAAGACCAACGATTTCGTGGACAACCTGACCCTGGAGGAACTGGCCCTGGTCTTCTCCACGGCCCGAACCTGGAAGGACGTGCGCCCCGAATGGCCCGACAAGCCCATCCTGCGCTTCAGCCCCGGCACCGATAGCGGCACCTTCGACTTCTTCGTGGAACACGTCTTCAACAAGGACGAGACCCCCCTGCTCAACGCGGCCAACCTGAACTTCTCCGAAGACGACAACGTGCTGGTACAGGGCGTTGCCGGTTCCCCTTACGGCATCGGCTACTTCGGCTTTGCCTACTATCTGCACAATCAGGATAAACTCCGGGCCGTGCCCATCGAAGGCGTGGCCCCCACCGCGGAGACCGCGGAAAAGGGCACTTACCCCCTGGCCCGGCCCCTGCTCATCTACTCCGCACCGAGCATCATGCGGGCCAAGCCCCAGGTGGCCGCGTTCATCAACTTCTACCTGACCCGCGTGAACGAGGAAATCCAGGACGTGGGCTACTTCCCGGCCAGCCGGGAGGCCCTGAACCAGGCCAAGGCCAACTGGCTCAAAGCCATGGACATGGAGGTGCCCACGCCGTAGCGTCCAACCGGAGGAACCCCCTCGCCCTTCCCCCGGTTCTTCCGTCCTTGCAGTACCCTTGGAAG
>WFVP01000410.1 GCA_015491595.1 Anaerolineales bacterium | reverse complement strand
GGCCCAGGGAGCCGAGAAGCGGACGGCCAGCAAGGAGAACCAAAAGCCCCGGAACACCACCTCCTCGCCCCAGGCGCCGAGCAGCAGGCTGACGCCTTCGGCCAGCCACCGCCCCCCGCGAAACTCGACGGGTGTCCAGCTCACCCCGCCTCCCATCCACAACAGGGCCACGATGCCCAACCAGGCCAGAACCCCGACCATCACCCCGGTGAAGAACCGGGCGTCCAGGCCGCGCCATCCAGGCCATCCGAGACGGTTCCAGGGCCAGTGGATGAGGAAACGCAGGGGAAGGGCCACCGAAACCCAGGCTGCCACAGCGATGAGCAGGCCGTTGAAGAGCACCAGGCCGTCCAGTGCGCCTTGCGGATTCCCTGAAAGCGACCAGCCCGTCAGCCATATCCCCATGCCCAAGAAGGAGACAACGATAAACACTCCCCCCTGGAGGGCGATTCCACCGATTACACGTCGCACAGACGGGATCGGGTACACATCACGCGTGTCCGAGTTCATCTCAAAATCCCGAAGTTCATTATACCAACCCAGGTATGGTACACTATATGGCACCTGGACGTATCATCCACCTCAAAAAGGAGGAGGCGCGATGAAGACTCGATGGTGGTCACTCCTGCTGGTATTGGCCCTGGCGCTGGGCTTGGCCGCCTGTAAGCAGGCGACGCCGACGCCGACGGAAGCGGCTCCGGAAGAGCCCACGGAAGCGCCGACCAAGGCGCCCGAGCCCACCAAGGCGCCGGAACCCACCAAGGTCGAAGAAGAGCCCACCGGTCCCATGGGCGTTAAGGCCAGCGACCTGGAAGGCGTGACGGTGGAATTCTGGCACGTGTGGTCCCGCCGTGTGGGCGAGGCCCTGGAGGCGCTGGTCCAGGAATTCAACGAGACCAACGAATGGGGCATCGTGGTCCAGCCCATCAACCAGGGCGGTTACGGCGAGACCTTCCAGAAGATGAACGCGGCCATCAACACCGGCGAGCTTCCCGACCTGGTGGTGGGGTATCAGAACCAGATGCTGGCCTGGGACATGGCTGGTGACGTGATTGTGGACCTCAACACCTACGTCAACGACCCCACGTTCGGCCTCAGCGAAGAGGAACAGCAGGACTTCTACGAGGTCTTCTGGCAACAGGACGTGGTGGGCGGCAAGCGCTACGGCATCCCCATGCAGCGTTCGGCCCAGTACATGTTCTACAACGTGACCTGGGCCAAGGAGTTGGGCTTCGACAAGCCGCCCGCGACGCCGGAAGAGTTCTATGAGCAGGCCTGCGCCGCGGCCCAGGCCAACCTGAACGACGACAACCCGGACAACGACGGCACCGGTGGCTGGGTGGTGAACAGCGGCGCTTCGGCGGTGGCCGGCTGGATTTGGGCCTTTGGCGGCGACATCGTGGACGAGGAAGGCAAGTACACCTTCAACACCCCCGAAGCCGTGGAGGCCCTGACCTTCCTCAAGAAGCTCTACGACGACGGCTGCGCCTGGATTACCGAGAGCCCCTATCCCAATCCGGAATTCGCCACCCGACAGGCCCTCTTTACCACCAGCAGCCAGGCGGGCATCCCCTACCAGCTGGCAGCCTTTGAGGACGCAGGGAACGACGACGAGTGGACCCTCATCCCCTTCCCCTCCACCGTGGGCAAGCCCGTCATCAACGTGTACGGGCCTTCGGTGGCGCTGGTGAAGTCCACGCCGGAAGAGCAGCTGGCGGCCTGGCTCTTCGTCAAGTGGTTCATCATGCCCGAGAACCAGGCCAAGTGGATTGAGGCCAGCGGATACTTCCCCACCCGCAAGAGCACCGAGCCGCTGCTCCAGGACTACATGAGCCAGAATCCGCAGTGGGCCGCGGCGGTGACCTGGTTCCAGAGCGAGGAGACGCTGAAGAAGTTCGAGCCGCGGGACGCCTCCTGGAGCGCGGTCCGAACCGCGGTGGGTGAGCACGTCTTCCAAATCTTCTCCCCCGACTTCTCCGCGGACCAGATTCCCGCCTTGCTGGAGCAGCTCCAGCAAGTGGCCGAGGAACTGTACGCGGAGTACCACTAACCTCGACGCCCCGGGCAGCCTGAACCCATGAGGCTGCCCGGAGGATACCGAGGTGGACATCCAAAGCCAGATGTTGGGCCGCAAAAAGGCCCAGCATCTGGCTTCTTTTTCGGGTAGAATAGGCCCTCGGCGTCTCATCGCCCCAAAATCGCACCGCGCCTCTCAGGAGCATGGCGTATGACATGGTGGCATACGTTGATCCTCGGG
>WFVP01000409.1 GCA_015491595.1 Anaerolineales bacterium | reverse complement strand
GAAGTACCCCCATGGGGAGGATAGGATATGGCAGGCCATTCGAAGTGGAAGAACATTCAGCGGCGGAAGACAGCCATGGATGCCAAGCGGGGTAAGCTCTTTACCCGCTTGGCCCGGGAAATCATCATCGCGGCCCGGGAAGGGGGAGGCAATCCGGATGCCAACCCCCGCTTGCGCATGGCCATCGAGCGGGCCAAGGCCCATAACATGCCCAAGGAGAACATCCTGCGGGCCATCCGCCGCGGGACAGGGGAAGAGCAGGGCGAACGCCTGGAAGAGGTGTACTATGAGGGCTATGCGCCCCATGGTGTGGCCCTGATGATTTACTGCGTGACGGACAACCGCAACCGCACCGTCTCGGAAATCCGCCATCTGCTTTCCAAGCACGGCGGCAGTCTGGGGGAGAGCGGTTCGGTGGCCTGGCAGTTCGAACGCATGGCCTATTTCTCCATTCCCGCTCAGGGCCACGACCCGGAGGCCATTCTGGATTTGGCCATTGAAGCCGGCGCGGATGACGTGGAGTTTGATGAGGATTTCATCGAAATTTACGGTCCTGTGCAGGCTTTCAAGACCATCAGCGACGCGCTGGAACAGGCAGGCATCAAGCCCGACGAAGCCGGACTCAAGATGGTCCCCAAGCAGAAACTCACGCTACCTCCCGAACAGGCCGCCCAGGTGCTGCGCCTCATTGAGGTCTTGCAGGACCTGGACGACGTGCAGGAGGTGTACTCCAACCTGGACATCACCGAAGAGGCGGTGGCCCAGTTTGAGGCGGCGTGATGCCCCCGTTACGCATTGTAGGATTGGATCCGGGCCTGGCCCTCACCGGGTACGCGGTGTTGGAAGAGGCCGGAGAAGGGTGGCGGGCCCTCTCCTACGGGGTGGTGCGCACGTCGGGTCGCTTGGCCCTACCCGAACGCTTGGTACGGTTGTACGAAGACGTGCGCGCCCTGTTGCAGACCTACGCGCCCCATGAGGCCGCAGTGGAACAACTTTTCTTTCAACGGAACGTGCGCACGGCCTTTCAGGTGGGCCAGGCCCGGGGGGTGGTCTTGCTGGCCCTGGCGCAGGCCGGGCTTCCGGTGGCCGAGTACACGCCGACCACGGTCAAGCAGACCCTCACAGGTTACGGCAATGCCTCCAAAATGCAAATGCAGCGCATGATTCAGGCCGTGTTGGGTCTGGAAGAGGTTCCCCGGCCTGACGACGCGGCCGATGCTTTGGCCGTGGCTTTGTGTCATGCCCGGCATCGCTGGGTGCGCGCGGTGGAAGGGTAACCCTACAGGGACAGTGCCCATGATTGGCTGGCTTCGTGGCGTGGTCATGCGGAAGCAGGAAGGGGGCCGGTTGCTGCTCCGGGTGCAGGACCTGGGGCTGTGGGTTCATGTGCCCCTGCCGTTCTGGGACGGCGTACGGGAAGGGGACACGGTGGAGTTGCATACCCACCTCATCGTGCGAGAGGACGGCTGGACCCTGTACGGGTTCTCCTCCCCGGAGGAAGAGGCCACCTTTGCGGCGTTGCTCAAGGTCAACGGCATTGGCCCGCGGCTGGCCCTGGGTATGCTGTCCTTCATGACCCCCGAAGCCTTGCGGAGGGCCGTGGTGGAAGACCGTCCGGAGGTGCTGCAACGTCTGCCTGGGGTGGGGAAGAAGACGGCCCGGCGCATCATCTTAGCCCTGCAGGACCAGTGGCGTCGGGAGACCGCGGAAGTGCCCCTGCCCCCCCATGACGACGTCAATGCCGAGGTGTTCGAGGCCCTGGTGGCGTTGGGGTATAGTGTGGTGGAAGCCCAGACAGCCCTGCAGCATCTGCCCCCGGACGCGCCCGCGGACGTGGAAGAGCGTCTTCGACTGGCGTTGCAGTATCTGGGTTCTCGTTAGGACTTCCAGGGAAGTGGAGTGTCACACGAAAAAACACGCGGTGCGGCCCTCCCCATTCACCGCACCGCGTGCGTGCTTAAAGCAAGCCTTGCCGGCCGCTACCCTTGCGACGCCTTCTTCCGTTCCTGTTCGATGAGTACCCGTCGCAGGATTTTGCCCGAGAGGGTCTTGGGAATCTGCTCCACGAATTCCACCTTGCGAATCTTCTTGTACGCCGCGACCCGCTCGGCCACGAAGGCCATGAGTTCCTCTTCGGTCACCTCGGCTTTCTTCACCACGAAGGCCTTGGGAACCTCACCGGCTTCAGGGTCCGGGCTGGGGATGACCGCGGCATCGGCCACCGCGGGATGGGACAGCAGGATGGCTTCCAGTTCGGCCGGAGCCACCTGCCAGCCCTTGTACTTGATCATCTCCTTGATGCGGTCCACGATGTAGAAGTAGCCGTCCTCGTCCACGTAGCCCACGTCGCCGGTGCGGAGCCAGCCCTCGCTGTCCAGGGCCGCGGCGGTGGCCTCCGGGTTGTTCAGGTAGCCCTTCATGACCTGGGGACCCCGGATGAGGATTTCGCCCAACTGGCCGGGACCCAGGTCTTCGCCCGTTTGCAGGTCCACAACCCGGCACTCGGTGTTGGGGATGGGTGGCCCGACGGAAGCCAGTTTCACCTTGGCCGGGTCGTCGGGGTTCAGGTGGGTGACCGGACTGGTCTCGGTGAGGCCGTAGCCCTGCTTGACCAACGCGCCCACCCGCTGGGACGCGGCTCGAGCCACCTCCTCACCCAAGGGGGCCGCGCCCGAGACGATGACCTTGAGGCTGGACAGGTCGTACTTGTCCACGATGGGGTGTTTGGCCAGGGCCAGGATGATGGGAGGGACCAGATGCATGCGGGTGATGCGATGCTTCTCGATGAGTCCCAAGAACAGTTCCAGGTCGAAACGCGGTATGGTGACGATGGTCGCGCCCTTGTAGAG
>WFVP01000408.1 GCA_015491595.1 Anaerolineales bacterium | reverse complement strand
GCTTTTCCCCGGGGTCAAAATCATCCACATTGTACGCAACCCTTATGACGTTATCGCGTCCGTACGAAAGCGCGCTGGATATATACGAGCACTTAAATCGGTCATTTTGTGGAAGCGATATGTTCTGGCGGCCATGGCGTATGGGCGACGGTCCCCCAACCGGTTCTTGCAAATCAAGTATGAAGACCTGGTTGCACACCCTGAGGCCGTCCTTAAGCAGGTGCTCGCTTTTCTCGAGCAACCATGGAATCCAGCCGTACTGGAATTCTCCAGGTACCCACACGATGTTCGAAACCCTGATTACGTGCTCCGAAAAGGAGGGGTGTCCCAGACTTCAGTGGGCCGGGGGAAACGCCTGGACCCCTTGTTGAAATTGTTGGTGAGATTCCATTGCGGACGCCTTATCGAGGAATTGGGCTATCGTTGAGGATGGCTCCATTTCCTGGGTGTGTGACCAACGAAACAAATCGATAGCTCTGACCGGGCAGGAGCCGCAGGTCGGTAGAAAAATAAGGGGCCTGAGAGACTATTGCTTTTTGTTTTCTTGGGTGATGAGGCTTATTTGGTGGGATCTGGGTATCCAAAGCGCTCAGACAAGGAGCCGCAACGGGCTTTGATGATATTTAATTCCTCCCGGGTGGCCTGTCTGATGTAGTGCAGGGCCCGGTCCGGGTCCAGGGGATACCATCGGTCCCGGAAGCGAGAGCCAAAGGGGATTTTGTGATGGGGCGCGGGGAGCATGTCCTCGTGGCATTCCAGTTCCACGTGTTCACAAATCCGTTTGAGTTCCCGAGTCGGATGTCGAAGGAAGTCCTCAAACCGCACCAGAAGCATGTCCTCGTCCCAGTCCTCTAAGGCGCAGCGCATGGAGTTGGCCCAGTGCTGGGCGCAGATGTCCAGCCGTTCGGGGAAGGAGAGCCTGGGCTTGAGGCGTTCCATGTCGATGGCTTTGCCCAACGCCGCCCGATAACACGCGGCATATGGATTGTTCACCACCAGAATGAACCTGGGACGATGTTCCTTCAAGAGGGCCCGGAGGAAGGACACTCGCACGGTATACACCTGACTCTTGTCCACGAAGCGGGCATGTACGCCGTCGGGAGCGTGCCGGGCGATGACCATGCGCAGCACCCGCTCCAAGCGGCGCTTGATTTCCGGGGTCGCGTCCTGGGCGGTCTTCCGGTAATACGGAAGGAGTTCGTCGCTGGCGTACGTCCAGCTACGGGGAGGTTTGAAGACGGGATGGTCGGGCCAGGGGACCTTGTACCGGGTACCTGCCAGTTCAGGCGGCAGCAAGGGGCCCAGAACGGTGTGCATTTCGTCGGCACCGGACCAATACCGGTAGTTCCCGCTGACGGAGACCACGTGAGGATGACGACGCAGGACGCGGGAGAGCAGGGTCAATCCCCCACCCTGGACGCCCAATAAGAAGATGGGACGGTCGATGGGAATGTGTTCGAAGCGGCCGAACCAGGCGCGGGGGTCCAGCATCCAGTTGTTACGCTTCCAGAGGTACCAGGCCAGATTCAAGGCGTCTAAGGCTCGCTTCCACATGGTGCTTCCTCAAGAAGGCGTTGTTCGAGGTTCGTTCCGTTGGCGTAAGATGCTTTCATACAAGCGAATCATTTGTTCTGCAATCCTATCCCAGGTGTATTTGGCCGCAACGAGGCGGCGGGCGTTTTCTCCCATTTCTGTGCGGAGCCGCGGGTTTTCCGTGAGCCTCTGCATGGCCATGGCCAGGGCTTCGGCCTGGGGTTCCACGACGAAGCCCGCCTGGGCGTGGGCGACTTCCGGGAGATGGCACTGGGGCGTGATTACGACGGGAAGGCCAGATGCCATGGCTTCCAGAAGAGCCATGCTGAAACCCTCAGCATAGGAGGGAAGCACGAAGATATCCGCCCGGCTGAGGGCGGCCTTTTTTCGCCTCCCTGTGAGCAACCCTGTGAACGTCACCCTTTCCTGAAGTCCCATCACAGTTCGTAAGCGTTCCAGATGGCCTCGATACCCTTCTGTGTCCGGGCCCGCAATCACGACGTGAACATCTTTCCTCTGAATGGCGAGGAGGCGTGTGGCCTTGATGAGCAGGTCCAGACCCTTGAGGGGGTGCAGGCGTCCGAGATATAAAATCATGATTTTCCCCTTGAGATGTGGGTAATCCTGCTCGAAGACCTCCCTCGAGGGCAAATCGAGAAAGTCTTCCAGAGACACGCCGTTGGGAATGGTGACCACCGGTGCGGAGACGCCAAATCGGTGGATGATTCTGCGTTCGGCCTCCGTAAGGGCTTGAATGGCCGCCGCTGTGTTCAACATACTTTTGACGATAAGGCGTCCGTACAGGGCCTTTTTCACCCGTTTGTATTGCAGGCGTCTGGGATCCAGGGTTCCGTGAACGGTGACCACATAGGGTTTGTTGGCGAGACGGGCCGCACGTGTGGCAGCATATGCCGGATAGTTCCAGGGTCCGTGGACGTGCAGCAAATCGTAGTCCTTCGCCATCTGCTGCAAGGCTCTTCTGAGATGGCCCGAATGGCCTGCCCAGAAGCGGGAGAGCCCATCGTGGCGAAACACGCGCACATCCACTCCTTCAGGGGCGATACCCTCTTCCCCTTTGGTATTCCAGGTGGTGGCGAAAAGGGTCACCCTTACCCCTCGTTTCACCAGGTGTTCGGTCAACCCCTGGATGACCGGGATGGGCCCTCCCAGCCGGGGAGAAAGGCCGGAGTAGGTGTGGAGCACTTTCATGCTTTTGTACTCCGCAAGGCAAACGTGGTAAACCTCTGGTGCAGGTGTTCCGCCTCGTGCAACAAGGGCTGTATCTTTGAGGACGTCAGGGCGTGGGCCAGGGCTTGCTTCCATTTCATGCGTATGCTTGAGGGTCGGGCTACGGTGGCTTCCTGTACTACAGGGCGGCCGGTGTTCTCCCGGTCCATTTGTTCGACCATGGCGAACACCCGGCGCAGGTTCTCTTCAGTGTGTTCGAAGAGGCGGAAGTTCGTGCCATAGTGCTCGTTTATCTGGGCAATCACCCGCCCGAAGTCCGTGGTCACTTGCTCAAACAAACCGATGACGAATTGCCCCAGATAGGGTAGGAGGACAGTGTAGAAGTGAATGTAGTCCTTCAGGGCCTGTTCAACGGAGAGGTGGGGAGCCCGAACCACCAGGGAGAGCACGGCATCCCTGGGGTGACGAATCAGCACCAGGGTGGGGATGTGCATGCGTACCCCTGCAATGACCTGGGCCGGGGCGTGCAGATGGCGGGCGATTTTCACCGGACGTCCTTGCGCCAGCGTGAAGGCTGCGACGGCGAAGGTGTTGGCCGAACGCGGGAAACCTTCAATGACGATTTCAGTATCCGAAGAGACCACCAGGGCCCGCGTCCCCGGCCGTATCCGGGAGAGAAACAGGTAAAGGGAAGGATGGTGGTCAATTCGGGTTTTGATCACGTGTCGGGTTCGGCGAAGCCACGTACGATAACCGGCGGGCATAGGCCTGTTTCCTGTTTAGCGCCCCAAGAGGCGGTGGTAGACATGGACCACGCGGGCCACGATATGCTCCCATCGACAACGTTCGACCCACCTTTGAGCGTTTTGACGGATGCGCTCGAGTTCTTGGGGATGGGAGAGCGCCCAATCCACACGTTCAATGATATCCTCCAGTTGAGGTTTGGCAAGGAGGCCGGTGTCCCCGTCCTGAATGACGAAGGGTAAGTCGCCTACGCGCGTGGCCAGGACCACACTGCCAAAGGGCATGGCGACCATCACCACACCGCTTTGAGTGGCTTCCAAATACGGGAGAAGGGTGATGGAAGCTCGCTGGAAGAAGGGGGCGACATCTTCATCGGGGATAAAGCCCTCGTGGACCTCGAAGTAAGGTCGCTGGCGCATCTCCCACAGGATGCGCGCGAGTTCCCGGGGCCATGGACCTTTGCGCAATTCGCGGGCCACCTGGGAGGACCCCGCCACAACCATCTTCAGGTCGGGATATTTGGGGTGGAGTCGGTCGGCAATGGGCACCAGGAAATGAACGCCTTTGTTGGGGCGGAGGGCGCCGAAGAACAGAAGGGTGTGGGGCTCTCGCGGAACCGAAGCCTTTTGTCCATGGGCGAACAGCGGATCCAAGCGTCCATGGTAGATGACCGTGATGCGGTGTACTGGGACTCCCTGCCGCATCAGGCTTTCTTTTCCCCGGGGGCCGTGCACGAAGATGTGATGGGCATGGTGGCGGATGAGGGTGCGGGCCCAGCGACTGTGCAAGGTGGTGCCCATGCCCAGGTGGGGCTCGGGGTCGTGCTCCGTCACGACCCAGGGCGTTCGTCCCCGCCCGGCCCACGTCGCAAGGACACCCGGGGCAAACCCCGAGCCCGCGGTGTCATGGATGATGTCCGGCCGCCACTTGCGGATGAGAGTCGGCAGGCGGGGGAAGAGGCTGGCCTTGTGGAGCGGTGAGGACAGGGGCCAGGTCTCCAGAGGCACGAGCTGCAAGACCCTTTGGAGG
>WFVP01000407.1 GCA_015491595.1 Anaerolineales bacterium | reverse complement strand
TTCGATGAATCTACCTGGAGGATCTACCTTGATGGCCCGATGAACTCGTATGACATCGTGCTTTTGCGCGATGGAGTCCATGTATATCAGCCTGGGTCAAGCAAGTTTTTGCAGATTAATACCTATGGGATCGGGGCTGGGGGGAGGGTAATTAGGTATAGGCCGCCCACCGACCAACGACCAACGGCTCACGGCTAACAACCAACAACCAACTCCATCCAGGGCCGCCCTATGCGCCCTTTCCCTTCCCTGATAGAATTGCCACGGCAAAAAGGAGAACCTCAACCCCCTCGGGAGGACCGATGGACCCACAGGCCTTGGTGGAGGAAACCCGGCGCCTGATTGCCATCCCCAGTTACGAAGACTGCACGGCCATCCTGGCCTACGTGCAGCAACGTTTACCCTTCCTGCCCTGGAAAAAGCAATATGTGGACAAGTGGGTCAACGGTCGCCAGCAGTACAACCTCCACACCCTCAGTCCAGAACGTCCCTTCGTGGTGAACACCCACGTCGACACCGTGCCCGCGCTGACCATGGCCCATGCCTTCACCCCCCGGGTCGAGGGCAATCGCATCTATGGCCGGGGCGCGGTGGATACCAAAGGCCTGCTGGCCGCACTCATCGTCGCCGTGGAGGCCTTCTATCGGGACCACGGCACCGTACCCGTCTCCATCGCCCTGACGGTGGACGAGGAAAACGTCGACGCCGTGGGCTCCACCCATCTGGCCCCCTTCTTACAGGACATGGAATACGTGCTGGTGCTGGAACCCACCCAGGGGGCCATCTGCACCCGCCAGGTGGGGTCCCTGGAATTCGAACTCGCCATCCAGGCGCCCCAAATCTACCACGCGGCGATGTTCGGCCGGACCCCCAATGTCATTCGCCTGCTGGTGGACGCGTGGCAGGCGCTGGAGGACAGCGTGGGACTGCCCCTCAACGTCTTCCTCTTCGAGGGCGGTTGGGAACACTACACCACGCCTCCCCAGGCCCGCCTGCGGGGCGAGTTCGTCATCGAACCCGGAGGCCGGTGGCGGGCGGTGGAAGAGGCCATCCAGCGAACCCTGGAACATCCTCCCCTGAAGGGCCGGGTGACCTACCGACGCATCGACGCCGACGACCCCCTGGATTTCGACGAGCATCCCGGCACACAGCGGCTGGCACGGGCCTACGCCGAAGCCCTGGGCGAGGCGCCTGCCTTTGACATCATGCCGGTGTGGACCGATGCGGCCAACTTCGCCAAGGCGGGGGTACCGTGCGCGGTCTTCGGCTTCGGCGACCTGGCCGTGGCCCATAGCGAACGGGAACATATCACCCTGGAGGACCTGGAGCGCACCAGCCGGGTCCTTTACAGGCTCTTCACCATCCTCACCCAATAACCCCAACTGACGGGGCGGAAACCGAAACGCCGATAGAAGGCCAGAGCCCGGTCGTTGTGTTCCCCCACCCACAGGCCGGCCTTTTTCAAGCCCTGGGCCCGGATGTGGTCCAGCCCGGCCTCCAAAAGCCGTCGGGCCACACTCTTGCCCCAGAATTTGGGGTGCACCACCAGTTCGTGGATTTCCCCGATGCGTTCCCCGTGCCAGTCAATCCAATTGGCGTCCACCACGATGAAGCCCGCGACCTCCCCGTCCACCTCCGCCACCTGGAAGAAGGTGTGATGCCGCTGGAGCCAACGCAAGTATCGCTTGACTTTTTGGGGCGTGGATTCACCGTATTCCGGATGTTCCCGGTAGGCTTCCTGAAACACATCCATCAAAACCGGCACGTCCTCGGCACGGAAAGGACGCAACGTCACTGTGACGACTTCCATAGAACACCTTGCCCGTTCCTTGAGGGTGATTTTCGTCGACCTTTGCACCGGACGTGACAAGGAGTATTTTAGCACATCCCGCCACCGGAACACCGACGCTCACTTCGCAAAGCGCCGGTGGAAATGCTTCCGGGCCTCCTCGAGATACGACGGATGGGCCGCGGCCAGCACCGTGTGGTACGCCTCCGCGTAATCCCGGCCGGGCTTCAGGGGGAAGAGGGGTTGACCCTCCAGGGTGTCCACAACGCCTCCCGCCTCCATGAGCACCAGGCTGGGCGCGGCGAAATCCCAGGCAAAGGGCGCGCAGTCCACGCTCAGCACGCCTTTCCCCGCCGCCACCAGCGCGATGTGATACGCGCCGCACCCCAGAATGCGGCTCTTGTAGCGTAAATCCACCTGGTAGAGCCACGGCGTATCCGAACACAGGTACATGAAACGGGTCTCCTTGGTGACAGGTTCCTGGACCCGAAGGGGCCGTCCGTTGCACCAGGCCCCCTTTCCCCGCAGGGCCGTGTACATCTCCTCCATCATGGGGAAATACATGGCGGCCGCCACGGGCATGCCCTGCTCCACATACGCCACCAGCACGCCCCAGAAGGGCAGGCCGGCCACGAAGTTCGTGGTCCCGTCCACCGGGTCCGCCACCCACACGCCCGGGGCGTCTTCGGGATAGACCGTGGTTCCCTCTTCGCTCAAGACGGGGACGTCGGGGGTGGCCGTGGCGAAAAAGGCCCGCAGGGTGCGGTCCGCGTCCACGTCCGCTTCGGTGACCAGGCCCCACTCCTCCTTTTTTTCCCACACCCGGAAATTCCGCTGGAGGAAGTAGCGCCGCAGGCGTTCGCCCACGTGCAACGCGGCCGCTTCGGCCAAATCCAGCCATCGGGTCTCCATGATGCTCCCTCCGAAGTCGAGTTCGTGTCCCTGTTATACCACCATCCCCGCGGTCAGGAAGGGCGGCAAACCTGAGAAAAGTTCGGTCCCCTTTTCCCGGGAGTCCCGGTATAATGCGGACGGTGACAAGCGAATAAAGGACAACCTTCGGGGCAGGGTGAGTCTCGTCCTCTTGTAGGACGGGGCAATTCCCGACCGGCGGTGAAAGCCCGCGAAGCCCCGCCTTGTTTCCCCATAACGGCGGGGCCCGACCCGGTGGAATTCCGGGGCCGACGGTATAGTCCGGATGGGAGAAGGTTGTCGCCCTCGACCCGCGAGGGTCGAGTTCACCCGTGGCGTCGAAAGGACGTCACCCATTTTTGCGTTTTGCCCCGAGGTTGTCCCGACCTCGGGGCTTCGTCGTTGAGGAGGGAACATGGCGTGGAAACGCTTGGGTCACTACCTGCCTGAAACCCTGGCCGTGCTCCTGGGGCTGGCCCTGTGGTGGGCCCTGGGCGCATGGACGGACCTGCCTTCCTTCATCCTGCCCACGCCCATGGAGGTGTACCGCAAGGCCCTCCACGCCCTGAGCACGGGGCTGTTGTGGCGTCATTTCTGGGCCACCCTGGTGGAGGTCCTCCTGGGCCTGGCCCTGGGCATGGGCGTGGCCCTTCCCCTGGGCTACCTGATGCACAAGTTCACCCCTCTGGAGCGCATCCTGGCCCCCTACCTGGTGGCCAGCCAGGCCATGCCCGTGGTGGCCATCGCGCCCCTCCTCATCATCTGGTTCGGCCCCGGCCTGTTCTCCAAGGTGCTCATCTGCGCCCTCATCGTCTTCTTTCCCATGCTGGTGAACACCGTGGTGGGTCTGGGCAACATCCCCGAGGAATGGCGCGACCTGTTACGGGTGCTGCACGCGTCCTGGTGGCAGACCCTGTGGTACCTGGAATGGCCCGCGGCCCTTCCCGTCATCGCGGGGGGATTGCGCATCGGGGCAACCCTGTCTGTCATCGGCGCGGTGGTGGGGGAATTCGTGGCCGCGGACCGCGGGCTGGGCTTTCTCATCAACGCCGCGCGCGGACGCTACGACACGGCCATGGTCTTCGTGGCCCTGGCCGCTTTGATGCTCATGGCGTTGGCCCTGTACGGCACCGTGCGCCTGCTGGAACGCCACCTGCTGGCGTGGCAAGCCAACGCCGCCTCCCGGGTCCATCGGGGCCTGTGAGGGACGCCATCTACACTCTTTCCAAGGAGGATGCTCATGTTGCGTCGCGGATTGCCCTTCATCCTGCTCATCGCACTGGTTCTGGCCGCCTGTCAAAAACCCGCCGCACCCACGCCGACGCCGCAAGAGGACACGTCCTCGTCGGCCGAGGCCCCCTCGACGACCGAGAAGAAGACCGTGGAGTCCATCCGCCTGCCCATGGGGTACATCCCCAACGTCCAGTACGCCCCCTTCTACCTGGCCCATCAGCGGGGTTACTTCCGGGACGCGGGGTTCGAGGTGGAGTTCGACTACAGCTTCGAGACCGACGGCGTTGCCCTGGTGGGTGCGGGCGAAATCCCCTTCGCCGTGGTCTCGGGCGAACAGGTCCTCCTGGCCCGGGCCCAGGGCCTGCCCGTGGTCTACGTCATGACCTGGTGGCAGAAGTTCCCCGTGGCCGTGGTCGCGGACGCGAAACTGGGCCTGGAATCCCCCGCCGACCTCAAGGGCCAGACCATCGCCCTGCCCGGCCTCTTCGGCGCCAACTACATCGGCCTGATGGCCCTGCTGTACCAGTTCGACCTGCAGGAGACCGACGTCACCCTGGAATCCATCGGGTTCAACCAGGTGGAAGCCTTCGCCTCGGGCAAACAACGCATTGTGGTGGGCTACATTACCAATGAACCCATTCAACTACGGAATATGGGCTTCGACCTGACCGTCTTCCCGGTGGCCGATTACGTCACCCTGGCCTCCAACGGCATCATCACCAGCGAGATGTACCTGCAGGAACATCCCGACCGGGTCCGGGCCTTCGTGAGCGCCCTGCTCATGGGGTTGCGGGACGCCATCGACCACCCGGACAGCGCCTATGAGGTCAGCCGGGAGTACGTGGAAGACCTGGCGGAGAACGACCCGGTGCAGCAGGAAGTGCTGGCCACCGCCCTGGAATACTGGTACAGCGACGACCTGGGGTACATTCAACGGGAAGCCTGGCAGAACATGCACGACGTCCTCCTCAAGATGGGTCTGCTGGAAGCGCCCCTGGACGTCACCCAGGCCTACACCAATGACTTCCTGCCGGAGTGGGCCAAAGGATGGCGCAAGTGACCCCATCCCGTCAGGGGGAGCCCCTGCTTTCGGTGCGGGGGCTCTCCCTGGCTTACGAAAACGGCGGTGACCCCTTCTGGGTCCTCCAGGACCTGTCCTTCACCGTGGAGGAAGGCTCCTTTGTGGCCGTCCTGGGGCCTTCGGGGTG
>WFVP01000406.1 GCA_015491595.1 Anaerolineales bacterium | reverse complement strand
CTGCACATCCGGCAGGGGGCGTTGCCACAGCCAGACCACATCCAGCCAGAAGCCGGAGAGCACCGCGCTCACCCAGCGCCCGCGCGAGAGTTCGGAAACCCGGTAGCGTCCGGCTTCCAGCGCGTGCCCCACAAAGCGCTTCCTGGGCAGGTCCACCACCCAATATTCGGGAATGCCTACCGAGGCGTACTCCTGGGCCTTTTCCACCAGGTCCACCGTGCGGGTTGAGGGGCGGGTGACCTCCACGACCAGCACAGGCAGGACCTTCACCGGCACGCCCGTAACCTTGGGCGCATCTTCGGGGCGGAAGACGCTGATATCCGGCTCCCGAATCAAATCCTCGGCCAGCTGCACCGCGGCCGGGGCGAGAAGAACATCAAATCCCTCAGGACGTCCATAGTGAGAAAGCAAGGAATAAAGAAAACCCACGATCCGCTGATGCTCGGCTGTGGCTGGCGAATACATGAGCACCTCCCCGTAGGCGAACTCCCAGCGGCGATTTTCGGGAGCCTCGCGCAGGTAATCCTCCACGCGCCAGCCGCCCACCCGCGCGACATACGGATACCGGGCCAGGTAGGGCAGGTCTTGCACCAGGTGTTTTTCCAGAACCGACGAGGTCGTCATACCCCAACCTCAACAAGCGCTTTGACCGCACGTTCAAAATCCTGCTTGAAGCGCTCAATGCCCGAAACCACAGCCATGGTTGCGAAATCGCCCAGCGCGCATAGGGTCTTGCCCTGAATTTGCTTGGCCACGTCGTACAGAATCTCGAGGTCTTCCGGCGTGGCCTGACCGGCCATCACCTTTTCCATGAGTTTGTCCATCCAATACGTACCCTCGCGACAGGGCGTGCATTTCCCACAGGATTCATGCTTGAAGAAGTGTATGGTCTTACGCACCAACCAGGCGATGTCCACGGACTCATCCACCACAATGACCGAAGCCGAACCCAGGAAACTGCCCACCTTGGGCACGCTTTCGTAGTCCATGGGCGTGTCCAGGACCTCATCCGTAGCCGGCAGAATGGCCGAGGATGCGCCCGCGGGGAGAATGGCCTTGATGGCCTTGCCTCCGGGAATGCCGCCGCCATGTTCGAAAATGAGTTCCCGGAAAGTCGTCCCCAAAGGCAGCTCGTAGTTGCCGGGCCGATTCACATGCCCGCTGAGGGAAAACACCTTGGGACCGGTGCTTTTTTCCGTGCCAATGGTTCGGTACCAGTCCGCACCGCGCTCGATGATAAGGGGCACGTTGGTCAGGGTTTCCACGTTGTTCACCACCGTGGGTTTGCCGTACAGGCCGTAACTGGGGGGAAAGGGAGGACGCAATCGGGGCATTCCCCGCTTGCCTTCCAGGGATTCCAGCAGCGCAGTTTCCTCACCGCAGATGTAGGCACCGGCACCCAGGTGAGTGTAGATGCGCAGGGAATAATCCGTCCCGAAGAGGTTGTCGCCCAGTAGGCCCGCGGCCTCCATTTCGGCAATCTTGCGGTCCAGCCACGCGGCCACCTGCCAGAACTCCCCGCGCAGGTAGATGTAGGCCCGGTTGGCCTGCACCGCGTACGCGGCAATGGCCACCCCTTCCAGGAACTGGAAGGGATTCCGCTCCATGATTTCCCGGTCCTTGAAGGTGCCGGGCTCGGACTCGTCCGCGTTGGCCACCACGTAGTGGGGCCAGTTTTTCTTGTCCATGAAGGACCACTTGAGGCCGGTGGGGAACCCCGCGCCACCCCGGCCCCGCAAGCCCGATTTCTTGACCTCCTCCGTGACCTCGTCCGGGGTCATTTGGGTGACGGCCTTGCGGAAGGCCTCAAATCCGCCGTGCTTGCGGTAGACCTCCAGTTCGTGAATGTCCGGGATGTCGCGGTGACGCAGGAGCAGGTGTTTCTCGGGCATGGCATCCTCCAGGGATGGTCGTCACGGGTTGTTGGTCGATGATTGTTGGTTGATGGTCGTGGATTCCGAGCCAGTAGGACGGCCTCCGTTCTGGGAGGGGGCGTCTTCAGCTCGACGCCACTGCTCAATAAGGGCCAGGGTTTTCTCCAGGTCCATGTTCTCGTAATAGGTCAGGCCCTCGCCTGTTTGTACCTGGAAGACCGGGGCCTTATCGCAGGCGGCAATGCACATCACTTCTTCCAGGGTAATCAGCCCGTCTGGCGTGGTCTCGCCGGCCTTGATGCCCAGGGCTTCCTCCAGTTGATGGAGGAATTGCTCCGCGCCGCGCAGGGCGCAGGGCAGGTCCGTACATACCTGGATGCGGTATTTCCCGCCGGGCTTGTCGTGGAGCAGGGTGTAGAAACCCACCACGCCGTCCACTTCGGTCACGGAGACGCCCAGGATTTCCGCAATCTGGGCCATATCCTCCCGGGTGATGTAGCCCCGGTCACGCTGGGCCAGGTAGAGCAAAGGCAGCATAGCCGAACGTTTGTGCTCTGGGGGATATTTCGCCAGAATGCGCTCGATTTCTTCTTTATGACGTTCATAGAAGGCGTTCATCGAAACCCTCCATCAGAAGGAGAGGATGTCGTCCACGGCGACTTCAAAGCCCTGAAGCAGGGCGGAACGGGCCTTCTGGCCTTTGGGCCACACCCCCAGGGGGCGGTATGCGGCCCGCTCCAGGGTATACACCTCGATGGTGCCTCGGTCGGGGTCCACAATTCGGGAACAGCTGGGCTACCGGCGCCCATGCTTCCCGAACCTTGTCCACCTCGCTCATCCTGCCCCTCCGCCGACTGCTGACCGCCGACCGCGGTCTGCCCCACTACCGATCCACATCACCCAACACGATGTCAATGCTCCCGATGATGGCCACCAGGTCCGCGACCATGTGCCCCTTGGCCAGCAGGGGGAGCAACTGCAAGTTCGCGAAAGAAGGCGTGCGGAAGTGCACCCGTTGGGGCTTGGGGCCGCCGTTGCCTTCCAGGTACACGCCCAGTTCCCCACGCGGGGATTCCACGGCTACGTACACCGCGCCTTTGGGAGCCTTGAAGCCCTCGGTCCAGTACTTGAAGTGGTGGATGACCGCCTCCATGCTGTGGGCCAGTTCCGACTTGGGCGGCGGCACGAATTTCCGGTTGGGAGTGCGCACCGGCTGGCCCTCGGTCTTCTTGAGCCACTCCAGGGCCTGGCGCACAATCTTCAAGGACTGGCGCATCTCTTCCATGCGCACCAGGTACCGGGCATAGACGTCGCCTTCCTCCCGCACCGGGATGTCGAAATCCAGGGCGTCGTAAATCAGGTACGGCCGGGCCTTGCGGATGTCGTATTTGATGCCCGAGCCCCGCAGCACCGGGCCCGTCGCGCCCCAGCGGATGGCATCTTCCTTCTTGAGCACGCCGATGCCCACGGTGCGCTGCTTGAACAGGGGGTTGTCGGTGAGCAGGGCCTCGTACTGGTCAATGCGGCGGGGGAAGTAATCGATGAACTGCTTGACCGCGTCGTAAAAGTCCTCGGGCACATCCCGCCAGAGGCCCCCCGGGCGAATATAGGTGGTCATCATGCGCTGGCCGGAAACCAGTTCGAAAATCTCCAGAATCAGCTCCCGCTCGCGGAAGCAGTACAGGAAGACGGACATGGCCGCCAGGTCCAGCGCGTGGGTCCCCAGCCACACCAGGTGGGAGGCAATCCGCTGGAGTTCCACCAGGATGGTACGGATGACCTGGGCCCGTTCGGGGATTTGGTCTTGAATGCCCACCAGCTTTTCCACGGCCAGGGCGTAGACCAGGTTGTTCCCCATGGTGTTGAGGTAATCCAGCCGGTCCACCATGACCGCGGCCTTGATGTAATTCTTGGCCTCCATGTTCTTTTCCACGCCGGTGTGCAGGAAGCCGATATCCGGTACACAATTGACGACGACCTCGCCATCCAGTTCCAACATGAGCCGCAGCACGCCGTGGGTGGAGGGGTGCTGGGGGCCCATGTTGAGAATCATGGTTTCCCCTGCCCGGGCCCGTTCGGTGAAGAGATGACGGAGTTCATCCACGGTGATTTCCATTTGTTGAAGCATTGCGGCCTCCCGTAAACCTTCTGGCGCTCATTCACGTGGACGTCGTTTCTTGCGTTCGATATCGTGGAAATTGAAGGTGTATTGGGGCTCCTCATAGCCCAGGGGATAATCCTTGCGCAAAGGATGCCCCACCCAGTCGAAGGGCATGAGGATGCGCCGCAGGTCCGAATGCCCATCAAAGTGAATCCCAAACATGTCCCACACTTCCCGCTCGTACCAGTTGGCGTTGGGATACACCCCCTCCACGGTGGGCAGAGAGGGCGTTTCCCCCTGTACAGGCACCCGCAGGCGCAAGGACACATTGTGCAGGTAGGAGTAGAGTTGATAGACCACGTGGAACCGGGGTTCTTGCTGCGGCCAGTAATCCACCGCGGTCAAATCCGCCAGGAAATCGAAGTTGTATTCATCCCGCAACGTTTGACAAACCTCCACAATCTGCTCGGGTCGCACGAAGACGGAGACCTCATCCCGAAAGGTCTCCACCTCTACCTGGAAGCGCTCTCGCAGGTCGTTGACCACCAGCTCCAGATACTGTTCCATGCACGGCCTCCTTACGTCACGTCAACTTTGCGGCCGCGGGACGTTACCCCTGGCGCAAAGGCTTGCTGGCCATAATCTTGTTGTGCAGGGTCAAGATGCCATGGATGAGCTGCTCCGGACGGGGTGGGCATCCGGCCACGTACACATCCACCGGAACCACTTCATCCACCCCTTGCAGTACCGCGTAGTTGTTGAACACACCGCCACAAGAGGCGCAATCGCCCATGGCAATGACCCATTTGGGCTCGGTCATCTGGTCGTACAGGCGGCGCAGGACGGGGGCCATCTTGCGGGTCACCCGCCCGGCCACAATCATCAGGTCCGCCTGGCGCGGACTGGGCCGCATGAGCTCCATCCCGAAACGGGACATATCATAATGCGACGCTGCGGTCGCCATCATCTCAATCGCGCAGCAGGCCAGACCAAAGAGCAAGGGCCACATGGCCCGGGTGCGAGCCCAATTCACAGCCTCTTCCAGGGTGGTGGTGACCACCCCCATTTGCCCCAATTTCGTTTCTACACCCATTCCAACGCTCCTCCTTTCCATGCATAGAGGTAGCCGACCAGAAGAATGAGCACGAAAATGGTCACCTCAATAAAACCAAACAGGCCCAACTTTCTCGATACCACGGCCCAGGGAAGCAGGAAAATGACCTCGATGTCGAACAGGAGGAACAACATGGCGATGCGATAGAAACGAATGGGCTGCCGTCGCATACCAGGCCCAATGGGAACCATGCCCGACTCGTACGGCATCATCTTGCGATGGGTGGGCTTGGAAGGTCCCAACATGTGGGCCATGAGCACAATGGCAAAGGCCAACCCTGTGGCCAGCACGATGAGAATCGCTATCGGGACATATTGCCAGAGCATGCCACGAACTCCTGTGTGCAAGGTTCCCCAAGACACTTCCCGGTATTCCGGGAACGCTTCTCGTGAATCAAGCCAGGCCGGACATCACGCTATAGTATAGCACCACCTCTCCATTCCCGCATACGAATTCCACAAATCCGCTTTTACCAAAATCACAACGGGATGTTCCCGTGTTTCTTCGGCGGGTGGGTCACCCGCTTATTGGCCAGCATGTGCAAGGCGTTGATGAGCCGGGGACGGGTGGAGCGGGGTACGATGACGTCGTCAATGTACCCCCGAGCGGCCGCAATATAGGGATGGGCGAACTCCTGGCGATACTGAGCCACCAGCTCATCCTGTTTCGCTTGCGGGTCCTCGGCCTGGGCGATTTCCTTGCGAAAGACGATTTTGACCGCGCCTTCCGGCCCCATGACCGCGATTTCCGCCGTGGGCCAGGCGAAGTTGATGTCCGCCCGCAGATGTTTACTGCTCATCACGTCGTACGCGCCACCGTAGGCTTTTCGCAGTACGACCGTCAGTTTCGGTACCGTGGCTTCGCTGTAGGCGTACAGCAACTTGGCCCCGGCGCGAATGATGCCCCCATGCTCCTGCGCGGTCCCTGGCATGAAACCCGGCACGTCTACGAAGGTGACGATGGGGATGTTGAAGGCATCACAGAAACGCACGAAACGGGCCGCTTTCTCCGAGGCGTCAATGTCCAGCACGCCGGCCAATACCGAGGGTTGGTTGGCCACAATGCCCACACTATACCCTCCCAGGCGGGCAAAGCCCACCACGATGTTGGGAGCAAAGGTCTCGTGGATTTCAAAGAACTCACCGTTATCCACCACGCGCCGAATCACGTCCCGCACATCATAGGGCTTGGAAGGGTCTGTAGGAACCAGGGTGTCCAGTTCCGGGTCTTCCCGAAGGGGGTCGTCCCCGGTGTCCATGTACGGTGGGTCTTCCAGATTGTTTTGGGGAAGATAACGCAACAATTTGCGAATGAGATACAACACATCGGCCTCGCTATCGGCCACCACATGGGCCACGCCGGACTTCTCCGCATGGATATCCGCGCCGCCCAGTTCTTCAAACGTGACCTCCTCATGGGTCACGGCTTTCACCACCTCGGGACCGGTGATGAACATATACGAAGTGCCCCGTACCATGAAAATGAAGTCCATCAACGCTGGCGAGTACACCGCGCCCCCGGCGCAAGGTCCCATGATGGCGGCGATTTGGGGAATCACGCCCGAAGCAATGGTGTTGCGATAGAAGATTTCCCCGTAACCGCCCAGGGCGTCCACCCCCTCCTGAATACGGGCCCCACCGGAGTCGTTGATGCCGATGACCGGTGCGCCGTTCTGAAGGGCCAGGTCCAGCACCTTGACGATTTTGCGGGCATGGGCCTCGCCCAGACTTCCCCCCATCACCGTGAAATCCTGGGCGTACACGAAGACCAGGCGACCGTCAATGGTGCCCCATCCGGTGACCACACCATCACCCAGGTATTTCCGCTTGTCCATACCGAAGCGCGTCGCCCGATGGGTCACGAACATGTCCAGTTCCCGGAAGGACCCTTTATCCAACAACAGGTCCAGCCGCTCCCGGGCCGTAAGTTTGCCGGCTTTGTGCTGACGTTCGATGCGTTCCGGCCCACCCCCTTGCAGAGCCTGGGCTTTCAGGTCTCGCAAGCGCTGAAGTTTTTCCTCAATGGTTTCGTACTTCATGCCCTCACTCCATCGTTTGATTGGCGTGGATGCTTCCCGGCACAGGACATGCGTACGAGGGTCGAAGCACCCACCACATTAACCCCAATGACCAGGTTCCCGACGCGCTCCTTGCCTCCCACAGCCGCCAACGGCCCGGGATGTAGAGGATTGTACCATCCTCCGCCGCCTTACCGGGAAAAAGTGTCATTATTCACGTCAAAAATGCGGCGCTCTCGGCAAGGGGCCGGACTCACCGCTCCCGTCGGCCGAAACAGGCGCGGCTTGAAGGGTGCCGCCATACCCATAGCACGAATCCAACCGCCACCAGGGTACGGAAGAGGGCGAAGGGGGTATCCCGGGCCACCAGAGGCGAAGCACTGAGCACCAGGCGGTCGAACCATTGATAACCCAGGTATCCCACAACTACCACCGGAAAAGCCTTCCAGGCCCATGAACGTCGCGTCCACCAACCCCAGGTCCATACCCCGAAAATCACGGCCCACAGGAAACTCATCGCGGCCAGCGCCCAGGGTGAAACCTGCATGGGCACCTCCTGCCAGGTCTCCTGTAAGCCCACCCACAAGGCCCCACGACACGCCTGCATCACGGCCATGAACAGGGCCCACCACCCCACGGCCACCACCCGCCACGTCGGCACAGGCGAGGCCGGGTCCGTGGCATGGATTCGGCGGGACTGGGTCACGGGCTCATCTTCCACGGAACCGCCTCCATGTATCGGGAAAATCTTGGGGCTCCACGTCAGGGAAGCACACCGGCCGCGCGCAGGGCTTCATCTGGAGTGGGGAACACCTGGGCCCCTGCCTCCCGCAACGCGCGCACCTTGACCGGGTCTTGCGCCACCCCAAAGAAACGCCCCACCACCGCGACGCCGTGACGACGCAATGCGTTGATGGCGCGCGCCACCGCCTGTATCCCCACCGACGCGTCCTCCAGGACCACCACCTCCAGATGCGCAGGCCATCCTCCAGGCGGGTCAGGACGCGGGCCCGCGTCCTGCAAAAACGCGTACGCCGCGTTCAGGGCCGCTTCCCATGGGACCCCCAGGGCCACCAGCAGGGCCGCCAGCGGATGCACGGCCGCGGGCTTCATGACCGCCTCGTAGTTCAGGCCCCGACCTTGCGCCCAGAAGGCCAAGTGACCCTGTCCCAAAACCGGTGCGTGGGGAAGACCCACCCGCTCCAGGGCCAGTTCGGCCTCCGGGGGATACCCCATCCCCGCCTGGG
>WFVP01000405.1 GCA_015491595.1 Anaerolineales bacterium | reverse complement strand
CGTGAGCGTCTGGCTGAAATCGCGGAACAGATACGGTCCTGTACTCGTTGCCCCCTGCACCAAACCCGGACCCGGGCTGTACCCGGGGAGGGTCCAGCACAGCCACGGGTGATGCTCATTGGCGAGGCTCCGGGGTTTTACGAAGACCGCTCCGGACGGCCGTTCGTTGGCGCTGCGGGCAGGTTCCTGAACGCCCTGCTGGCTCGTGCTGGACTCACTCGCGAGGAGGTGTTCATTACGAACATCGTCAAATGTCGTCCTCCGCGAAATCGAGACCCCCTGCCCGCGGAAGTAGAGGCGTGTAAGCCTTATCTGGAGGAGCAAATTCGCTTACTGAATCCCCAGGTCATTGTGACCCTGGGGCGTTTCGCGATGGCTTACTTCCTTCCCCAAGCCCGCATCAGTCGGGTACACGGCCAGCCTTTCCAGGTGGGAGACCGTTGGGTGGTGCCCATGTATCATCCGGCTGCGGGGTTGTATCGGGAGGCCCTGCGCCCGGTCATTGAGGCCGATTTCGACCGATTGCGAGCCTTCCTGGATGCCCTCAGCCGTCAGGGAAAGTTATCCCTCTCTTGAAGCAGACGTCGCAGGTCTTCCGGGGTGTTCAGATTCCAGAAGGCGCGGCCTTCAGGTTCCCATGTTCCCCACTGGGCTCTTGACCAAATCTCAAGGCGCATATCGTCCAGGGCCGCCTGGATGGCCCGTTTTCCTTTACGTAAGGCCCGGGCGCCTGCTTTCAGGAAAGCCTCCCGGTGGTACACGCCATGGAGAGGGTGGGCGCGTTCTTCTTCCACCGGGAGAATGCCCTCCAGACGCGGCCGGGCTTCCAGGGCGTTCACCATGGCCTGCAAGAGGTCGGGATTGACAAAGGGCATGTCGCAGGCCACGGGGGCGATGTAACGTCCCGCGGCCACCAGTGCGCCGCTCCATATCCCCGCCAGGGGGCCCTGACCCGGGAGTACATCGGGTACACAGGCGACTCCGGTGAAGGCGTACTCGTGGGGCCATCGGCTCACCACCAGGACCTCATCGGCCGCTCGCTTCACCCGACGCACCACCCGAAGGATGAGGGGTTCCCCCTGGACCACCAGCCGGGCTTTATCCCGCCCCATGCGCCGAGACTGTCCCCCAGCCAGCACCAATACGGAAAGGCGATATGGGGTAGACGAAGCCACAACTTCCTCCTGGTGGAGGAGAGGATGCTTATTGACTTTAACTCGGCCTGTCTCCAGAAGTATACCCGCGGCGGGTATAATGAAACTCACCATCAAATACCCCGTTCGAGGTAACCATGCCCTACATTGCCGACCTGCACATCCATTCCCATTATTCCCGGGCCACCAGTAAGGACCTCACCCTGCCCCACCTGGCCTACTGGGCGCAACTCAAGGGTGTGCACATCGTGGGTACAGGGGACATCGCGCACCCCGGGTGGTTGCAGGAAATCAAGGAACACCTGGAACCCGCGGAGGAGGGTCTGTTTCGCCTAAAGCCTGAATACGAGCGGGAGGTCCAGAAACGCGTGCCCCCTTCCTGCCGGGGCCCGGTGCGGTTTGTATTGGGCGGCGAAGTCAGCACCATCTACAAGAAGGGCGACCGGGTGCGCAAAATCCACCATGTGGTCTTCCTGCCCACGTTGGAGGCCGTGGAAGCCTTTCAAGCCCGTCTGGCTCGCATCGGAAACATCGAAGCCGATGGGCGGCCCATTCTGGGTCTGGATTCCCGGAATCTGCTGGAAATTCTCCTGGAGACGGACGAGCGGGGCGTGCTCATCCCGGCCCATATCTGGACGCCCTGGTTCGCCCTGCTGGGGTCCAAATCCGGCTTCGACAGCGTGGAGGAATGCTTTGAGGACCTGACGCCGCACATCTTCGCCCTGGAAACGGGCCTTTCTTCGGACCCGCCTATGAACTGGCGGGTGTCCGCTTTAGACCGGTACACCCTGGTCTCCAACTCCGACGCGCATTCCCCCCAGAAACTGGGCCGCGAGGCCAACATCCTGGACATTCCCCTGGGATACGACCCGCTGTTCCAGGCCATCCGCCGGGGCGACCCCGAAACTTTCCTGGGCACGGTGGAGTTCTTTCCCGAGGAGGGCAAGTACCATTACGACGGCCATCGGAAGTGCGAAGTGTGCTGGAAACCCTCGGAAACCCGCCGACATCAGGGTAGGTGCCCGGTGTGCGGCCAACCGGTGACCGTGGGGGTGCTCCACCGGGTCGAAGAACTGGCCGACCGGCCCGAAGGTCAACCCAAGCCCAATGCCCTGCCGTACTATCGCCTGGTGCCTCTACCGGAGGTCCTGGGAGAACTTTACGGCGTCGGCCCCACGAGCAAACGGGTGCGACGTACCTATGAGGATTTGTTGCGCCGGTTGCGACCGGAGATGCACATCTTGCTCTTCGCCCCAGTGGAAGAAATCGCCGCGGTGGCCGGGCCCACGCTGGCCGAAGGTATTGCCCGAATGCGACGGGGGGAAGTGGAGGTACAGCCAGGCTTCGACGGTCAGTACGGCGTGATTCGGGTCTTCCCCGAGGGTGTGGCCCGCTCCGAGGCGCAGGGCACCTTGTTCACCTTGGAGAAGACCATGCCTCGGAAGAGCGCGCCGCAGCCGGCTTTGTTGGAGGAATCCCCGGCCGGCTGGCAACCCACGGTGGAATCGCTCCCCTCCAGTCAGGCCTCGGAGAAGCCGGCCTTAAGGTCTGAGGAAGGTACGGCCACCGTACCGGGCCTGGAACGTCTGTTGCAAGCCCTAAACCCCGAACAGCGCCGGGCCGTGGAAGCCCCGCCGGGACCCCTGCTCATCGTAGCCGGTCCGGGTACGGGCAAGACCCGCACGCTGACCGCCCGCCTGGCCTACGCGGTGTTGGCCCAGGGCGTGGCCCCCGAGCAGGCCCTGGCGCTCACCTTCACCAATCGGGCGGCGGAGGAAATGCGTCGACGCCTGGAGGACTGGTTGGGGCCGGAGGTGGCCCGTCGCATTCCGGTACACACGTTTCACAGTTGGGGCCTTTCCTTATTGCGGGAGATGACCCAGGAACGTCTTGCCCCAACCGCGGGCAACCTTCACGAGACATCCGGTCCGGCCGCGCTTCCCCGACTTCTTACCGAAAGCGAAGCCCGGGGTTTCTTGGCCCAACTCTTTCCCGATACCCCGGCCCGCCATCGGGACGGCTGGTGGCGGGCCATCCAGATGGCCAAGCGCCAGGCCCTGGACCCCGAAGCCGCGGCCCGGACCCATCCGGGGGCCGAGTGGGTCGCGGTCTATCGTCGCTATCAGGAGGCCCTGGAACAGCAGGGCCTGGTGGATTACGGCGACCTGCTCCTTCGCCCCTTGCGGGTCCTGGAGACCGATGAGACCTGGCGCGAGGCCCTGCGGGAGCGTTACTTATGGGTGGGGGTGGATGAGTACCAGGACCTGAACGAAGTCCAATACCGCCTGCTGCGGCAAATCACCCGGCCCGACCATAACCTCACCGTCATTGGCGACCCGAATCAGGCCATTTATGGTTTTCGGGGAGCCAGTCCCCGTTATTTCCTGCGCTTCCGGGAGGACTACCCGGGCGCGCGAGAAATCCACCTGACCCGCAACTACCGGTCCGTGCCAGGGGTTTTACGGGCTGCCCAGGCGGTGCTGTCCTCGAATCCCCCGTTGGAACCCGTTCGCGAAGGCCCGGAGACGGTGGACGTTTGGGACGCGCCCACGGACCGGGCAGAAGCCGAAACCATTGTACACGCCATCGAGCAGATGGTGGGCGGCACCAGTTACTTCTCCCTGGATTCCGGCCGGGTGGGAAGCGAGCACGAAGGGCGCCGCACTTTTGGTGAAATCGCCATTCTGGTACGGATGCGAGCTCTGCTCCCGCCCTTGCAGGAAGCCCTGGACCGGGCCGGGATTCCGTATCATGTGGTTTCCGATGCCTTGTGGAGTCAGCGTCCGGGGGTGGGAGCCGTCCTGGCCCTCCTGGGTTTGCTTTTGGACCCCCGCCGGGAGGACCTGTGGGAGGCCTTGCTGGCCCACTGGCGCGTGCCCGCCCGGATTCGGCAGGGATGGCGTCGGGGCTTGGCTTCCTATGCCGACCCCTTCCAGCGCCTGGCCGTGATGCAAGGGATTCCCGAAGCGACCCGTCATCGACTTCAAGCCCTGATGGGCGTGTTGACCCGGTGGGGTGCTCGGGTGGCTCCCGAGGTGGTGGCCGCGCTGCGGGAAGTCTGGACCCAACCCCATGGCATGGGCGGGGAAGCAAGCCCCGCATCGCAACCCACTTCCGAAGATTGGGACCGCTTGCTCCATAGCGCGGAGGATGCCCGCCGTCGCGGCCTGTCCTGGGCCGGGTGGCTCCAGGGACTGTACCTGGCCCGGGAGCAGGACTTCGTGGACCCCCGAGGCGACCGTTTGCACGTGCTCACGATGCACGCGGCCAAGGGCCTGGAGTTCCCCGTGGTCTTCCTGGCGGCTTGCGAAGACGACATCCTGCCCTATCGTTTGGGTCGAGAACCGGCCGATGAGGACGAGGAGCGCCGATTGTTCTACGTGGGGGTCACCCGCGCTCAGGAGCGCCTCATCCTCACCTGGGCCCGGAGGCGTCGCCTCTTCGGTCAGACCCGAGAGCAGCGTCCGTCGCCCTTCCTGGAGGCCCTGCCGGAAGAGGTACGGCGCCACCGCGCCTGGGAGCCCCCTTCTCGCTCCAGGCCCAAACCCCAGGCGCGGCAGTTGCGGCTTTTTGAGTGATAGCGCATTGCCCTTAGCGCCTGGGTCATGGACCATTTTTCTTCATTCCGTTGATTTGGGCATCCATCGACTTTCCATCGGGGAGTTGAACATGGATGGGACACCCAAAAGCACCAAGGGGATGTTGTTCATGGATGGAGGTCTTCTGGGTTTCGTGCTCATGGTCTGTTTGTGCGGCTTGTGCACCGTGCCGGCTTTCCTGCTGGCCAGCATCACCTTTCCGGCCGCAGGGCTGCGCATCGCATCGGACCGGGTTGTTGTCCAGTGGCGCACCGAATACCGCTCCCGCCAGACGGTTATCTCCGAATCCGGACCCGTGTCCCGCACGCCGGATTTCACCCTCTACCTGGACGGGGAGGCGGTGGTTGCGAGTTCCACACAGGCCCCCAAGGACCAGGTTGTCGTGCTGGAGAATCTGTCCCCTGGACCCCATGTGCTGCGCCTGGAGGCCAGAGATGGTGGGCGTCGCGCGATGCACGAGGTGACCTTTGAAATCGTTGACGCGCCTTCGCCGTGGCGCCTGGAGGCGTTTCCTTATGAGCCGTCGTCGGATGGCGGTCAGCAGACCGCGGTGGGCGGACTGCGGTACGTCTTTGACGCCCTGGGACGCGCCCTTCGTATCCCCGGCACCGAACCGGCCGATGTGGCCTTCGCGGACCGACGGGGCCTGTTCGAGATGTGGGGCCTCTTCACGGTGCAGGAGAAACGGGTCACGTTACGCCCCTGGATATGGGAGCAGTTAGGCGAACCCCAAGACCTGCCCCTGCCCGCGGATGGCCAGGGGTATCTGGTGGGGCCAGGGTTCTGGCTGGCGGACCGGGTGTACGCCTGGGATGGCGATGCCTGGCGGGCTCTGCCGCCCCTGCCGGAACAGGTGCCGGAACCGGTGGCCCGCTACTTCGAAGGGTACGGTGCGCGTATGTTCCAGGAGCACGCTTCCTTCTTCTGGGTTCGGGCGTGCGGTGAAGAGGTGTGGGTTTCTTTGACCTGGCGCATTTCGAAGCCCGATGCCCCTGAACACTTTGCCTATATCGCCCGCTTGCACCAGGACCAATGGCAGGTGGTGCCCCCTCCGACTCCCCATGGCTTCTTCGTGCCGTACTGTTTTGACAACCAGGTGTGGTTGGTGAATACGGCCTCTGATGGTTCCTCATTGGAGGATGGACAGTTCGTGCAATGGGGGTGGTTCCTCAACCGGCAGTCCCCGTGGGTGTTTGCTGAGCGTCAGGGGATAGGACGCACGTATCGCTGGCAGAGGGGAAAGTGGGAAGAGGCTTTCGCACCGCCTATGGCACTGGAGGTGTATTCCACCGACGGTTCGGGTTGGATGCCTTCCTTCTACGGTCCAGCCTTTGCCGTTCTCCACGAGAAGACGTATTGGATTGTGGTCCCCGTCGGCTGGCAGGACGCGTGGCACTGAGG
>WFVP01000404.1 GCA_015491595.1 Anaerolineales bacterium | reverse complement strand
CCCCCGAGGAGACCCCGACGCCCACTTTCGAGTTGACCCTCACCCCCACCTGGACCTTTACCCCGGCCCTGACACCCACTCCTGCGGGATGCACCTTGGCCGCGCGCTTCATCCAGGACGTCACCGTACCCGATGGCAGTGTTTTCGCGCCGGGCGAGACCTTTACCAAGACCTGGCGCCTGCTCAACACGGGCACCTGTACCTGGACGACGGCTTTTGTGGTGTATTTCGTCGCGGGGCACCCGCTGGGCGCGCCCAAACAGGTCAACCTTCCTTATCCCGTGGAACCCGGCCGTTTGGTGGACATCAGCGTCCCCATGAAGGCGCCCAAGAAGCCGGGCACATACGAAAGCTACTGGAAACTGCGCTCGGATTCCGGGCAGAGCTTCGGCGTGGGCCCCGATGCCAACACAGCCTTTTGGGTGAAAATCAAGGTGGTCAAAAACACACCACCTCCTCCAACCCCAACACCCACACCCTAATCCGGGAACCGATCGAGAGGGAAAATAAAATCGTGGTGTGGGGCGGCTGCGCCGCCGCTGCATCAATTTTCCCCTAAGGTTAAGAAACGATACCACCCCTAAGATATGGGTATGCTGCGCCAGGGGTCGAAGCGTCAATGATGCGCATTTGCAAAACGCCCGCTCACCGGGCCACCACAAAGGCAAGAAGGGCCATCCAGAAGGGTGTGAGACGACGCAAGAGGGGGAAGCGTTTCTCTTCCAGGGCCACGGCCCAGAAGGCCACCAGCAAGCCCGTCAGCACCCGAAAAACGGCAAAGGGCTCCCAGCTGGACATGGGCAACCAGAGGCCCAGGGCCACGTGCAGAGCCAGAAGGGCTGTCCAAACGTCCCGCCGACCCTCGCGCCAGCGGCGCCAGGCCCACCAGGCCCCCAACGCCAGTGGCACCAGCAGGGAAGGGCCGAACACCAGTCCATACACCGCGACCCAGGACAGGGGCAGGCGGATGACCACTTCCACCAGACCACCCAGGGGATAGAGGGGAACGGAGGTGGCTCCCCAGCCTCCCGCGGCCAAACCGGGTTGCCCAAAGGTGCGCCAGAGCCATCCCTGCCAGGCCAACCAGGGCAGGCCCACACCCAGCATCACGCCCAACGCCCTCCAGCGAGCGCCCCGCCACCAACCGTCCAGAACTGCCGCGACCACAAAGGCCCAGGTCAGTTCCTTGGCAAAGACCGCGGCCAGGAGCGCGAGATAACCCCATACCCAACGGTCCTCCCGGGCCCACAACAGTCCCATCAACCCCAGGGCATAGGCCAGAGGTTCGGGCAGCCCCAGGCGCAGGCCCAGGAGCAGCCCCGGCCACAGGCCATAAAGCAGGGCCCAATGAGAAGCGCGGCCCCGCCGCGCCCACCAGCGGCACCACAGGGCCGTGGCCGCGAGATGAGCCCCCAGGCTGACCCCCCATACGGCCCAGAGAATACCCGCAGGATGCCCCCGAGAAAGCCCATGGGCGACCAGGGGAAGGAGAATGCGCTGATATCGGTAGGCAGGCACATCCAGGGAAGCACGCACGGTCCGGGGATTCAGGTCCCGGGCCATGGCGTACACGAACTGGCCGTCATAGCCAGCCCAGCCCGTGGCGGCCGTGCCTCCCTGCACGTAGAAGATGGCCTCCACCCTCCCCTGAAAGACCA
This sequence comes from Anaerolineales bacterium, assembly GCA_015491595.1. Classification (GTDB taxonomy): domain Bacteria; phylum Chloroflexota; class Anaerolineae; order Anaerolineales; family DRMV01; genus S139-71. The sequence continues at coordinate 2,955 of WFVP01000404.1, read as the reverse complement.
CATAGGTCCATGCCAGCAGCGCCACCCCAAAGCACGCGGTGAGGAGCAACACCCTGCCACATGGGCCAAAACGCCCCGGCCGCAACGGTACCGTCGCCGCGGCCGGGGGCTGCGTTCCCCGGTTATGCGCAGACGGTTCCAAAGGGCGTCCATGGAGCCTCATCACCGGCCCTCAGGCAGGGACGCCCGTCAATCCCCGAAGGTGACGTCCGCGGGCATTCCGGGTTTGAGGCGTCCGGAGGGGTCTTGGATTTCTAACTCGACGGCAAAGACGGTGGTCTTGCGGCGTTCGGCCGTCTGGACGTTCTGCGGCGTGTATTCGGCCTCCTGGGCAATGAAGATGACCGTGGCCGTGAAGGTTTCCCCGGGGAAGGCGTCCACGGTGACGCGCGCCCGGTCGCCCAGGCGTACACGCCCTAACTGGTCCTCGGGCACGTACACCCGAATGGTCAGACGGCTCAAATCCCCCAGGGTGATCACCGGTGCGGCGGCCTGCACGACTTCGCCGGGACGGATGTCCAGCGCGGTGACCACACCGTTCACCGGTGCCCGAACCTCCAGCTTGTCCAGTTGGGTCTCGATGAAGTGCAGCTGGGCCTCGGCCTGAGCCACCGCGGCCCGGGCCTGCTCCACCGCCCGGCGGGCCTGTTCCACCTGAGCCTGGGCCAGGCGAACCGTGAGGGACTGCTCCCCGGTTTGCAGCGCATACAGGCGGTCCAGGGCCGCGTCGTAACGCTCCTGAGCCACCCGCACCCGGGCTCGGGCTTCCAGGATGTCCTGGGCCGCCTGGGTGGTGAGCAGCCGGTCGTATTCGGTCTGGGCAGCCTGCAGGGCGTTCAGCGCCTCGTCGTACAGGCTTTGGGCATAGTCTTCCAGTTTCTGGCCATCCTGCGCCCGTCGGGCCTTTTGCAACAACGCATCGGCCAGTTGAAACCGCAAACGCGCCTGGGCCAGCCGTTGTTCCACGTCCACGAATTCCTGTCCGGCCACGGATTGCAGCAGCCGGTCCAAGTTTTCCTGTTCCCGTTCCAGGGCCGCCCGGGCCTCGTCCACTTCCTTTTGGGCAGCCTCCAGCATCTCCTCCTGGGTGAAGTACCATCCCGGGAGGTCGAACTCGTTAGGTGGACGCTGGGTCCAGGTCTCCAACCGGATGGGCGCTTCGGCCATGTGGGCCTGCTGCAACGCCTGTTCGTACTGAAGTTGCGCGGTTTTGAGCCGGGCTTCCGCCAAAGCCAACTGGGAACGGGCGGCCTCCAGCGCGGCCTGGGCTTGCTTCCGCTGGGCCTGGAGCAGGGTGTCATCCAGGCGAAAGAGCACCTGTCCGGCCTGCACCGTATCCCCCTTGGCCACCAAGACTTCGGCCACCCGTCCGCTCAACTCCGAAGCCACCATGACCTCTTCGGCCTCAATGGTGCCCGAGGCCGTGAGCGGCCCTCCTTCCTGGGGCAGGGAAACCCACCACAGATATCCCGTCACCCCCAGGACCACCAGCACGAAGAGCAAAGCCAGGATTCGACGACGCATGATGTTCCCTCCTCATCTTGCGCGGCGTCTGTGCACCGCTCCGGACGTTTCACGGATACGTGCGGGCCAGGGTATGGGCGAATTCCCATACGCTTCGGGCCACCTGGGCCCGCTTGGGCTTGGGTTGCATCCAGGTATCGGTGATGAGCACCGGGATGCCCAACTCCTGCTGGATGACGGATGCCAGAGCGGCATCCCGCAGGTCCACCACAAAGCCCTGCAACAGGTCACGATAATGCCGGGCCACCGCCAGGGCCGACGGCTCAATCCCCATCTCCCGGTACATCTTGGCCGCGGGGCCTTTGACCGTTTGTCCCCCAATGATGGGGGAGACCGCCACCACCGTCTTGCCCGCCAGGGCCTCGCGAATGCCCGGCACGGCCAGGATGGGGTCAATGCTCACCCAGGGGTTGGAGGGTGCGATGAGGACCACCAGGGCTTCGTTGATGGCCGGGATGACCCCGGGGGCCGGATACGCCTGCTCCGCACCCCGGAAATGAAAGCCCCTCACCGTGGGCTGGGTGCGGTATTTGACGAAGTACTCCTGGAACGGGAGAGGGCCGTACTCCCGGGTGAGGACCACCGTGCGCACAGGGTCGTTGGTGACCGGGAGGATTCGCTGGGGAATCCCCCAGGCCCGGCAGAAGTCTTCGGTAATGGCGCTCAGGGAATGGCCCTGTTCCAGACGACGGGTACGTTCCAGATGAGTTCCCAGGTCACCATCGCCCAGACGGAACCAGGTGGGGCCATGCAGGCGTTCCACCATGGCCATGGCGTGCCAGGTTTCGTCGGCCAGGCCCCAACCCTGCTCAGGGTGCTCCATATCCGCCAGGGTGTAACACACAATGTCCAAATCGGGGCAGATGTACAGGCCGAAATGACGGAAATCGTCGCCCACGTTGACGATGATGGTCAGGTCCTCAGGGGGAAGCAGGCGGGCAAGGCCCCAGGCAAAGCGAGCGCCGCCTACGCCACCCGAGAGCACCACCGTTTTCCCCCGCAGGCGAGGCACCGTGTCCACCGAACATCCTCCCGACAAGGCAACCGGGCTTTCGGGGGCATTATACCCCTGCCAAAAGGAAAGGGCCTACCCCCATCAGGCAGGCCCTTGCTGGCGGAGAGGGCGGGATTCGAACCCGCGAGGCCCCTTCCGGGGCCTACCCGCTCTCCAGGCGGGCGCGCTCGGCCACTACGCGACCTCTCCGTGGCGGCTACTATTATACCGACCCCCTCTGGGGAACACAATCCCCGCCAAACCCATCTCCGTATATCTCGCATAGTCCTGTCCGGGCACAGGGCCGAGGGGGTGGAAATAAAAGGATGCAGCGGCGGCGAAGCCGCCGCTGCATCCTTTTATTTTTCTGCCTGCGGTCCCATACTCGGTTAGGACTATGCGAGATATACGGCAACGGCTTCGCCGCTGCCGTGGTT
>WFVP01000403.1 GCA_015491595.1 Anaerolineales bacterium | reverse complement strand
CCCTATCCCGTCATCCTCACCGATACCCCATCCCCTACCGCTTCCTCAACGCTCCTTCCGACCTTCACGGCCTCGCCTTCCTTTAGTCCATCCCCGACCGCATCCTCGAGCCACACCACCGCATTGGGATGGGGAGTGTGGATGCTGCTCGGTTGTGGGCTGGTGCTCGTGTTGGTGGTGGGTGGCATCGTTCTCTTCCTCCAGTACCGCAAGCGGACTTCAAGCCCATAATCCGGCGCGGTCCTTGCTGACATGATGCGCCTTCACCCCGCTCCGCGACCCATCCCTCCGCCGCCTGACCTGAACGGGGTGCCGCTCAGAACAAGTTATGAAGGAGGTTTGGTCATGCGAACCCGAATTTCGCTTCTTTTGGCTTTGGGCCTCTTGGTGGCCCTGGCCTGCACCTGTCCATTGACAGGCTTTCTCTCCCCAACAAGCCCCTCCGGCAAACCCACAGAAAAGCCCACGGCCCTGGCGGAAGAGACCCAAGAGCGCCCACCGGGCATCGGTGCCCGGCCGGCACGCTCCATCGAGGACGTGGCGAACGCGGTGGTCAAAATCATCGCCGAAGGCACCTGGGCCTGGTTAGAGGAAGGTGGCGACATCGTGCGAAACATCGTGTGGGGAGGCTCCGGTTTCCTCATTGACCCCTCCGGCCTGGTGGTGACGAACAATCACGTTGCCGCAGGTGCAGCCACGCTGAAGGTCTATATCGCCGGGGATTTCAAGGAAACCTTCCCGGCCCGAGTCGTCGCCGCTTCGGAATGTATGGACCTGGCCGTGCTCCAGGTGGAAGGTGGACCCTTCCCCGTTTACCTGGAATGGTACACCGGCCCTGTGGAGGTGGGCATGGACGTCTACGCCGCGGGATTCCCCATCCTGGGCGACCACTGGGAATTCACCCTGACGAAGGGCATTATTTCCAAGACCCGGGAGTTGGGCGAGGCCTCGTGGTCCTCCATGGATTTCACCTATCTGCACGACGCCCGAATTCGCGGGGGGAACTCCGGTGGGCCCCTCATCACCGAGGATGGACGGGTGGTCGGCATCAATTATGCAGGCGAGGATGAACTGGACGTCAACGTCGCGATTCCCGCCGAACTGGCGCGGCCCGTCGTTGAACGCCTGCGCACGGGTCAACCCTATCGATGGATGGGCATCAACGGGTATGCGCTTAAACTGACCGACCCGGATTTCTCGGGTATCTGGGTGGAATCCGTTCAGTCCGGCTCCCCGGCGGACCTGATGGGCATTCGTATGGCCGACATCATCATCGAAATCGAAAACATCCGGGTGGCTTTGGAAGGGTCGATGAAAGAATACTGCGATATTCTGGCTTCCCGCAGTCCCGATGACCCCATCAAAATCAAGGTGCTCCGGTGGGAAACGGGTGAGATTCTGGAAGGCACGTTAAACGTCAGCCCTCTCCAGGTGGTGGGACACTTCCGCACCGAAGGGGGAACCGCGGCAGAGCCGGAAGCATCACCTGCATCGTCCCATCCATCAGGCGGCCAGGGGGACTGGGCCTTCATCACCGACGACACCCAGGCCATCGGGGTGAACGTGCCCCAGACCTGGACGCAAGACGTGGACGGCCGTCTGTGGTCCGGGACCTGGACCAAGGATGACGGCAGTACCTACGACTTCGTGGCCGCGCGCATCGTGGCCGCACCGAATATCGATGCCTTCATCAACTTCAGCGGACCCGGGCTGTGGATTGCCGCCTCTCGAGACTTCGGGAAAGTGGGCGGTTACCTGCAACTGCTGGACGCCACCCGTATGTGGTTCGAGTCCTGCACCTTCACAGAGCGGGGCACGTATGAAGATGAGGTCTACGAAGGCGGATATTACATCTGGGAACGATGTGGGAGCCAGAAGATGATTTCCTCCATCATCCTTGTGGTACGCCCCAAAGCCGACCCCACCGCTTTCCTCATGATGGTCAATGTGAGCGTCGGTCCGCAAGACGAGGTAAGCACACTACTGCCAGGCATTCTCAACTCCTTCGACGTCATTGGCACTCTCCCGTAAGGTCCGGGAGGGTGGAAGCGTCCTGGGGACAACCGGAACGCTTCTTCGGGTGTACAACGGAGGTGGAAGGGTGTATCGTCCATGGCATTGGGCCCTGGGAGCCCTCGTCGTGGCTCTTGTGCTGGCGGGGGTCAGTCTTTGGGGATGGTGGAACGCTCGCGTCCCTTCCCCCGCGCCCTTCTTGGAAGTGCAAACCGCCTCGACGAACCTCGCCGCCGCGTGGACATGGTATGAAGGAGGACTCCTCCTGAGCGCGCTGGCCCTGGGTGTTGGATTAGGTATAGGATGGTCCATCTGGTGGGGTGCCCCCCTCTCGGCTCCGGTTCCCTCACCTTTGACGGCCGACCCCTGGCGCAATCCATCTGTGGATCCCGGCACCTGGACCCGAGAACGACTTTCAGGGTTCCTGGACGCCGCGCTTTACCTCGAACGCCGGGGAAGAACGCTGGCAGCATACGAAGTGTATGAACAGGCCTATCGTTTCACGCGCGAAAACCCGTCCCTCCGGAATTTGACCCCCAGCATCCTTCTCGCCCTACGGAAACGGCAAAAACGGCTTGGACAAGTGTCCCAATGCCTCTCCCGTAGCCCCCCTCCCTCGCGAAAGGATTAGGCATTCGGGCCAGAGGCATACCCCCAATCCAATATGGTTGACGTGTTCCGCGTCGGACCTGGACTTTAAAGCCCATCCCGGGCCGACGGTGCCAAGGGTATGTTCAGGGTGTCCATAAATGTGTTCATCCACTCCTTTCGATCGACCTGCTTCCCATGGACCGCGGCGCGTGTCCTTTGCTCTTCGGAGAGGGTCTTTGCCACACAAGCCTTTAAGGTCTGCAGGTCCCTCTGGTCCAAAGGCATCAAAGCCTGGGTTTCCAGCCAGCAGAGCAAACGCCAGGCCTGTTCATAGGCACCATGCCGATACCACCAATGTGCCACCTGGAGGAACAGGCGTATCTCCAGGCTCTGAAAACCCTTCTCCATCACCCGTGCCCACGACTGCCGCAAAAGGGGTAAGGCCTCCTCGAAGGCCTCCTGCTGGAGCAGGGTTTCCACAAAGGCAACCAGGGCCTGGGCAGCAGGATAGCACAGGTGGAAGCGTTCGGCCTGCTCAAGGGCCTGACGAAAGGTTTTTCGTGCATCTTCATGACGCCCCAAAGCATGGAGCACTTTGCCTAAACCGATCAGGGCCTCAACACCGAGTTCTGGGAGATGGGCCTGCTGAATACGGTACAGGGCCCGCCGGAAGTAGAGGTGCGCCGTCCCCCATTGTCCCTGCTCCAAGGCGATGAAACCCAAGTTAACCAGCGCAACGCAAACCGGACGGTGGGCCTGAATTTCGCAAGAAACTTGCAACGCCTCCTCGGCCGCGGCTCGAGCTTCTTGCCATCGTCCTTGCACGAGCAGCGCCATGCTCAAATTCCCTAAGGTGTTGGCCAGAAACGGCAGGGCACCCTGTTGGCGATACAGGTGGACGGCTTCCTGATACCTTTGGGTGGCGGATGCCCAATCACCTCGGTGAAAAGCCAGAACCCCCAGGTTGTTCATCGAGTTGGCAATGTCCACCCAATAGACATCCGCATCCTCTCCGGAAGCCTCCGCCCGTTTCATCTGGTCGTGAAACAGATACAAAGCCTGGTATTCCACGTCTTCGGCCCGTTGCAAATCGCCCTGCAAATCGAACACGCTGGCCAGGGCCTGGAGGGCACGTCCGCGTTCACCCTGTAGGTCTGGAAAGGCTTCCAGACGGTCCAGCGCGGCCTGCAAATCCTGCAAAGCCTTTTCGGCCAGACCCATCAGGTAGGCGAACAACCCGCGCTGACGGTGGAGCAGGCCTTCCAGACGTCGTCGGGCGGGCGACGGCGGGCGCCCGGTTAATTCGTTCAGCCAATGGGAGAAATACGCATAGCCCTGCTTCAGCCAGCCGTGATGCCGATACCAAGCCGCAATACCCGAAATCAGGGGGAATACTTCGTCCATCGCGGGGTGGTGGATGAGCTCTTCCAGGAGTTGATGGAAAACGGAGCGTACCGCTGCCAAACGAAGCAGGTCTTGCGAGCTGTCGCATACCCATAAGTTTCAAGGGAAGCCAAAAGGTAGGCCCTCCGGGAAAATGTGGGAAGAGCAAAGCCTTTCCCCGGAGGGCCAAACATGGAAAACAAGCGCTATTTTCGAATTCTACCATGGGTG
>WFVP01000402.1 GCA_015491595.1 Anaerolineales bacterium | reverse complement strand
CCTCAGTGTACTGGAAAGCACATTAAAAGTTGCTTAGGATTTGGCGCCCCCCACGTAGAAGCGCCTCCAGATGGGGCTTATCTTGCGTTCCCCCGCCGTCGAGTTTTCCGTTATGATTTAGGTAACCTTCACTCCAACGAGGCGCCTATGCTGCCCACGGTTTATTTGCTGGACGGACACGCCATTGCGTACCGGGCCTACTTCGCGCTCACCGGAGGCGTCGAAGACGTGGCCCGGCGCTGGGTGACGTCCCAGGGGGAGCCCACGGCTGCCACCTACGGGTTCGCGAGCATTCTGTTGCGCATGTTGCAGGAAAAGCCCGACTATCTGGCCGTGGCCTTCGACACCGGACGGAGCTTCCGGGACGACCTCTATCCTGAATACAAGGCCACGCGGGCCAAGATGCCCGATGAGATGCAGGTCCAGATGGACCGGATTTACCAGTTGGTGGAGGCCTTTGGGTTCCCCATCCTCGAGTATGAGGGCTATGAGGCCGACGACGTGCTCGGGTCCGTGGCCCACCGGCTGGTGCGGGAGCACGAGGACCTGGGGGTGCGCATCATCACTGGGGACCGGGATTTGCTCCAGCTGGTGACGGAGCGCATCATCGTGACCCTGCCGGGGCGCAAGCTGGCCGACGCCGAGAACTATACCCCTCAGCGGGTCAAAGAAGAACTGGGCATCCTTCCTCGCCAGCTGGTGGATTATAAAGCCCTGGTGGGGGATAAGTCGGACAACATCCCCGGCGTGCCGGGCATCGGCCACAAGACCGCGGTCCGCCTGTTGCAACAGTACGGGGACCTGGACGGCATTTACGCCCATCTGGCGGAACTGTCGCCGGGGGTGCGGAAGAAACTGGAGGCCCATCGGGAATTGGCGTACCTGAGCCGTCAACTGGCCCAGATTCGCACTGATCTGGACCTCTCCTTGCCGTTGGAGGAGGCCCGCACCTGGGCCCGGTTCGACCTGGAAAAGGTCGACCGCCTCTTTCGGGAACTGGAATTCCGCTCCCTGGCCAAGCGCCTGCGGCAGATTCTGGCCGCCCGGGAAGCCGTTCCCGATGCCTCTCAACGCGCCGCGTATCAACCGCCCCTGTTCACCGTCACCTCGGAAGGCCAGACCACGTACACCACCCACTTGGTGGATACCCCCGAGGCCCTGGCCGACCTGCGGGCCCGCCTGGAGAAGGCGCGGGAAATCGCCCTGGATACGGAAACGGATTCCCTCAACAAAATGCGCGCCCATCTTGTGGGCCTTTCCCTGGCCCTCAGTCCCAATGAGGGGTACTACATCCCCGTCGGCCACCGCGGCGGGCCTAACCTGCCCTGGGAGATGGTGAAAGAGGCCCTGGCGCCGGTCCTCACCGACCCGCGCGTGGGTAAAGTGGGGCACAACATCAAGTTCGACGTCATCGTCCTGGCCCAGCACGGCCTCTTTCCCCAGCCCCTTACCTTCGACACCATGATTGCCGAGTGGCTCATCGACCCCGACGGCCGGAATCGCAGCCTGAAGGACCTCTCTTGGAAGCGGTTGGGCGTGACCATCACGGAAATCGAAAGCCTCATCGGGCGGGGGAAGCGCCAGAAGAGCATGGCGGATATCCCCGTCCAGGAAGTGGCGCCTTATGCGGTGGGGGACGTGGTCACCGTGCTTCGGCTCAAGCCTTTGCAGGAGAAGGAGCTGGAAGCCCGTCAGGTGGCCCGTCTGATGCGGGACGTGGAGATGCCCCTGGTGCCCGTGCTCGCCCGAATGGAGATGGCGGGAGTGGCCGTGGACGCGGATTACCTGCGGGCCCTGGGCGAGGAACTGGCCCGGCGGTTGCAGGAAATCGAAGAACGCATGTACGAGGAGGTGGGGGAGCGGTTCAACCTCAACTCGCCTCAGCAACTGGCCCGAATTCTCTACGACCGCCTGGGCCTCAAGCCCCCCGAAGGCGCCCGCAAGACCTCTACGGGGCGTTATTCCACGGCGGCCGACATTCTGGAGGCCATGCGGCACCAGCACAAGGTGGTGGAGTGGATTCTGGAACACCGGGAACTGGCCAAACTCAAATCCACGTATGTGGACGCACTCCTGGAGCAAATCCACCCGGAGACCGGTCGCATCCATACCACGTACAACCAGGTGGGCGCGGTGACGGGTCGGGTGGTTTCCCAAAACCCCAATTTGCAAAACATCCCCATCCGTACCGAGCTGGGCCGAAAGGTGCGCCGGGCCTTCATCGCGCCCCCGGGGCGGGTGTTGCTGGCCGCCGACTACTCCCAAATCGAGCTCCGCATCCTGGCCCATCTCTCCCAGGACCCGGGGTTGATCGAAGCCTTCCAGCGGGGAGAGGATATCCACCGGACCACGGCCTCGGTGATTTTTGAAGTGAAGCCCGAAGAGGTGACCCCCAACATGCGACGGCTGGCCAAGGCCGTCAACTTCGGGCTGATTTACGGCATGAGCGCCTACGGATTGAGTCAAACGGTGGGCATCTCCGTCAGCGAGGCCCGCAACTTCATGGATCGGTACTTCGGTCGGTTTCCCAAGGTCAAGGAATACCTGGATGAAACCCTGCGGCAGGCCTACGAATACGGTTACGTGACCACCGTCCTGGGGCGACGGCGCTACTTCCCCGAACTGCTGAACCCCGCGGTGAACGTCCACGTGCGCAACCGGGCCGAGCGGGAGGCGGTGAACGCGCCCATCCAGGGCTCGGCGGCGGATATCTTGAAACTGGCCATGCTGCGGGTGGACGCTTTCTTGCGGGAGCACGCCCCGGACACCTTGATGATTCTCCAGGTCCACGACGAACTGGTCTTCGAGATGCCCCAATCCCGGGTTTCGGAGCTGGCCCCGCGCATCAAGGCCATGATGGAGAACGTCTACTCCCTCATCGTGCCGCTGGTGGTGGATGTGCAAATCGGTCCCAATTGGGCGGACTTGACCCCCTGGGAGCCGGAAGAAGGAGAGGCGAGGGCATGACGACACTGACGGAAGAACAAAAGCGAGCCTTTCAGCAGGCCATGGAGGAGGGCCACGAAGCCCTGTGGGCCATGGATTGGGAACGGGCCGCGGAGGCTTACGGTCGCGCGGTGGAGATCCATCCCAACGATTATTTGGCCCTGATTAGCTGGGGTCTGGCCCTCTTCACACTGGGGCGCTACGAGGAGGCCGCGCGCGCCTACCGGCAGGCCACTCGCGTGGCGCCTCAAGAGCCCGTGCCCTGGGAGCGCCTGGCCAACATCTACGAAGCCCTGGAGGATTACAAAGCCGCGGCAGAAGCGGCCATGCGCGCGGCGGAACTCTACGCCAAGAGCGGGCAGCTGGACAAGGCCATCTTCAACTGGGAGCGGGTGGTGCGCTGGCTGCCCGGTCATCTGCAGGCCCACCATCTGCTGGCCCGGGCTTACGAACACCTGCGCCGTCCCCATGAGGCCATCGCGGAGTATCTGTACACGGCGGCCCTGTTGCAGCGCCTCAACCGCCAACAGGAAGCGCTGCGCCTGCTCCAGCGCGCGGAGCGCCTGGCTCCCCAGCATCCCGAAGTGCGTCGTGCCCTGCGGGCCCTGCACCAGGGACGCCCGATTCCCATCCCGCGTCAGGCCCGCCGGGCTCCGGTAAAGCCGCAGGAGCGCCCACCGGCCCCTGCGCCCGAAGAAGAGGACGAACGTCAGCCCAAGTCGCTGATGGACGAGGCCGCGGAACGGGCCCTGGCGGCCCTGGCCGAGCTGGCCTTCATGCAGGCGGAGGAAACCTCCTCTTCCACCGCATCCTCCCCGCGACGGCGCCTGAATCGCCTGACCGAATCCCTGCGCGGCTCGCTGCTGGAGCTGACCCAGCGGGATACCCTGCTCTTGCTGCTGTCGCAGGTGGTGGAGGCTCAGACCCGGCAGGATTGGGAGACCGCGGCCACGGATCTGGAGCGGGTGGTCCACGCGGGCGTGGAGCATCCTGCCGTGTTCTACGACCTGGGCTGGCTGTTCGCCAAGCTGGACCGGCCCAAGCGGGCGCTGAAATACCTGCAGCGGGCCATCAATCATCCTGATTTCGCCCTGGCGGCCCATGTGCTCATGGCCGAGCTGCTGTACAAACTGGGTCGCCTGGAAGAGGCGGTGCTGGAGTGCCTGGACGCTTTGCGCACGCTGGATTTGCAGCACGTGGACCAAGACGACCAGATGGCCACCATCGAGGCCCATTACGAATCGGCCCGGGAGGCCCTGCTGCAGCAGGATGCCAAAACCTGGAAACGGTTCTACGAGAACGTGCGCACCCTGCTGGCCTCCCCCGACTGGCGCGCCAAGGTCCAGGCGTTGCGGGAACAGGCTTCCAGCGGCCGGGGCGACGGCTATACCGATATCGTCCCCCTGGTGGACATGCTCATGGAGGCGGATACCCCGCGCGCCCTGGAGGAATTGCGGTACGTGCGGGAACTCATGCGTCAGGGCGCCCTGGACGCGGCCATGGAAGCCGCGCACTTCGCTCTGTTCCGTACCCCCACCTTCCTGCCCCTACATATGCTCATCGGGGACATCCTCTGGGAACAGGGGTTGCTGGAGCAGGCAACGGAGAAGTTCTTCACCCTGGCGCGGGTGTACGTGACCCGGGGCGAGCCGCGTCAGGCCGTGCACATGTTGCGACGCATCTTGCAAATCCATCCCATGCACACCCGGGCGCACCAGATGCTCATCCGCCTGCTCAGCGACCAGGGGCTTTACGACCAGGTCATCGATGCTTACCTGAAACTGGCCATGGTGCACCGCCAACTGGCCAACCTGGATGCCGCGGACCAGACCCTCAACGAAGCCCTGAACCTGGCGAAACGCATGGGCATCCCCGTGGAGAAGCGCATCGCCCTGCTTCAGGCCCAGGTGCAGCTGGCGGTGGAACGGTTGGATTGGGACAAGGCCTCCCAAATCTACCGCGAGTTGGTGAAGTTGAAGCCCGACGATGTGGAAATCATCGCCTCTTGGATGGACCTCCTCTTCCGCCAGGGCAAGGCCGAGCAGGCTTTGGACGTCCTGGAGCAGCGATTGCGGGCCTGGACCACTTCCACCCAGGGATTGCAGCGGGCCCAGGCCTTGCTGGAGCGCCTGTTGGAGCAACATCCCGAGCGTCCGGAATTGCTCTATCACATGGGTCTGGTGCTGGCCGCTCTGGGGAAGGAAGAGGAGGCCGTGAAAACGTTGGACCAGGCCGGCGAGTATTACCTCCAGCAGAACAACCTGTTGGGCGCCCGGCGGGCCATCCAGGCCATTTTGAAGCTCAATCCCCCCAATGCGCCCCAGTATCGTGAATTGCTCCGTCAACTGGAGGCCACCCGCCGGGTGACGGATTCCACGGGTCCGCTTCCGGGCGTCTCTTCCCATGGCGGACGCAAGGGGACCGAGGCCCCGGAAGCGCCCTCGGAGTGAAACTTTGAAACAGGAGGTGGGCTATGCCCCGACGAAGGAAGAAGCGCCAGGAACAAGATGTGCCCAAAGAGGACATCCAGCAGACCCCCGAAGCCCAGGAGCACGCGACGCCGTCGCCTAATTCCGACTTCGGTTCTCCCGTGAAAGAGGCGGCCGACGCACCCGCGGACGAAGCGGTGAAGCCGGCCCCGGAGGCTGAAGCGCCCGCCGTGCCGGAGGACGTCGCGACGGAAGACGCGGCGCGCGCCCCTTCCCCAAAGCAGGAAGAGGTGCCTCCTTCCCCCGAGCCTCTGGCAGAGGCGCCCGAAACCGCGCCTGAGGCCTCCAAGGATGAGGCGGAAAAGGGCCCCGAAGGGGAAGCGCCTTCAGAGGTCCTTCCCCAGGAGACCCCGACGCCCGTTTCTCCCGGGACGCCAGCGGCTCCTTCAGGACCGTCGCCCTGGCCGGCCGCGCTGCTCAGCAGCCTGGTGGCCTTTGTGTTCGCGGTGGTGGTGACCCTGGGGGTGCTTTCGACCCTGAACCGGGGCTTGCTGTACGCCCGGCCCGCCGATGTGGGGCGTCTGGCCACGCGGGTGCAGGACATGGAGGCCCAGCTAGCCCAACTGCAGGAGCGGGTCACGACGCTCCAGGGGGAAGTGGACGCCCTGAAGGATTTAGGCGTCCGGGTGGACGATTTGGAGGCCCAGACCCAGACCCTGGCCCAGGACGTCGAGGAAGCGCGAACTCAGGTGCAGACCCTGGGCGAGGAAGTG
>WFVP01000401.1 GCA_015491595.1 Anaerolineales bacterium | reverse complement strand
GGAATGTTCAGCAGGATTATACCGCCAGACCCGGGGAAGAGGGTCCCCCACTTCCTCTGGGAGACAGGCCCGCGAAACAGGATGAGGCGGCGCGATGGCGGCCGCCTCATCCTGGGGTAGGGGCCCCATGCCCGCCCGCAAAGGGGGTCGCAGGACACCTGGAGGAAGGAGGAACCCTCAGCCCGAATCCGACGGTCCCCTCAACCCGCCGTCCCCGGCCTTCAGGGGACGCGCGTCAACAGGTCAGTCGTCGTCTCCTTCGTAGCCTTCTTCCTCCCGTCCCGTGGGATGACACTTCACGCAGTTCTGGAAGTTGGTGATACCCTCCTCCCGATGTTCCCGGGCCACGCTGGTGGGGTTGTGACAGGTGTAACAGGTGTACTCCGTCAACACGTTGGGGTGACAGGTCTGACAGGTGTTGCCCCCGGCCCGCGCGCCGTGGTTGATGGGGAAGCGATGGGGCTCATCGTACCGGGCAGGACGCCAGCCCTCGGTAGTGTGGCAATCCTCACAGGTGGTGCCGAACAGCCCTCGATGGTAGTCCGGGTCCTGATGGCAGGCCACACAAGCCGTGTCCAGGGCCACGGTGAAATCGCCCGTGGTGTGGCACTCCTGACAGGCCACCTCCCGGTGCTTGCCCGTGAGGGGGAAATCCGTCTCCGCGTGGTCGAAGAACACCTCATCCCAGGCCGTGGCCACGTGACAGGATTCGCACCGCGTGCCGAACTGACCCTCGTGCGGGTCGTCCTGGGCATGGCAGTCGTAACAGGTCGACGCGGGCTGAAGCACGGTGAAGTTTTCCCCATGGCAGGCTTCACACGAGACCCGGGCGTGCTGCCCCTCCAGGGGGAAGTTGGTCCGGGCATGGTCGAAGGTGGTGGGTTCCCAGGCCCGGGGCTGGTGGCAGACCTCACAGCGCGGCCCAAAGCGGCCCCGGTGAACGTCGTCCTGCTGATGGCAGTCGAAACAGGTGTTGGGGGTCTCCTGCAAGGCCACCAGGGTGGTGTCCCCTTGATGGCAGTCCGCACAGGCCGCGCGCGCATGGGCTCCTTCCAGGGGGAAACCGGTATCCCGGTTGTGCACGAAATCGGAGAAGCGGTCCACCCCGTCGTGGCAGGCCAGGCAATCCTCCCCGAAGGCCCGTTGATGGTCCCGAACGAAGGCCGCGTCCAGGTCCCGGTGACACTCCACACAGGTTCCGGGTTCGAAGACCGTCAAACGCTGCACGTGACAATCCGTGCACACGAAGGGCTGTCCCGATGGCCACGCCTGATGGGCCTGAAGGGAAAAGCCCACCACCTCGTGGGGGAAGGTGGCCGGGTCCAGAATGGTCAGCGCGGCCTGGGGTCCCCGATGTTCCGTATGGCAGGTGCGGCAGGAAAGGCGTCCCTGGTCCTTGACCAAGCGGCCGTGCAGGCCCTGGCTGTTCAGGATTTCGTCCCGAACCTGGGTGTGACAGTCCATACACCGGTCCGCCATGGTGTCCACGCTCCAGAAAGGCGCGTGGCAGCGTCCGCATTCCTGGATTTCCGCGTGGGAGCGGACCCCGCCCTTCGGCTCCCCGGTCTGGGCGTTGAGGGGCCCGGGACTGAAGAGCACACCGCCCTTCACCACCGTGACCCCCACCACCGCGACCAGGGCCACGAAGGCCACCAGAAGGCCAAGAGGGGTGAGACAGCCCAGGCGTCGCATCGTGGTCCTCCTTCCTCATACAGGATTAGTCCCGCTCACCCGCTTCACCGCCCGGTCCCTCGCCCAGGGCCTGGTGGCACCCGCGGCAACCTTGCTCCACGGCAGACGGGTGCATGTAGGCCTGTTGGGCATCCCCCGGCGCGTGGGCGGGATGACACAGGGTGCATCGGTTCTTGGGGCCGCCCCGAACCCGCCAGAGGGCTTCGAGGCTGTCCGCATGGTAATGGCCGTCGTATCCCGGCTCCCCCGTCTTGGACGGACCCTCACCCGGTTCGCCCCGGGGAATCAACGGCATGTTGTGGCACTTGGTGCATCCCACGTTGCCTACGGGTCGGGTGGTGCGGGCGGGCTGAGTGTAGCGCCCCGAGCGAAAGGCCAGCATGTCCAGGGCACCGGTCATCATGGCCTGCAGACGGCCAGCCACGCCCTTGCCGCTATGGCAGTCGATGCAGCGGGTGTCCTCGTGGGTGTGGAAGGCCGCCAGGGTGGGGGCCTCGGGCTGCTGGAATTGCTGGTAGTAGGTTGTTTCGGGCTCGGTGTGGCAGGACGCGCAAAACGCGTCGTTGCTCTCCATGCGCACGCCGTAGGTGTAGCCGCCCACGGCCACGCACAACAGCAGGATGCTCACCACGGTCAACACCACGCCTATGGGCTTCATGGCTGCCCTTTCTCAACGCAACAGGGTCGCGTAGTACAACGCGGCGCAAATGTGCACGAAGGCCAGGGTGAAGAGCACCACGCCCAGGGGCACGTGCAGGGTGTGCCACAGGGCCAGGGCCCGTCGGGCCCAGAGGAGCATGGCCCGCTGGCGGCGCAGGGCACGACGTCGTGCCAGAAGCCGGTCCAGCTTCTTGGCCTCCGCGCGCGCCAGCCGTCCCAGGCGGCGCTTCTCCCGCCACCACAGCCAGCGGTGGTACCCTTC
>WFVP01000400.1 GCA_015491595.1 Anaerolineales bacterium | reverse complement strand
GCCCAGGCGTCCCTGGGAACCGAGGCGGGTGAGGCGGTGGTGGACGAGGCGTCCCAAGCCCCAGCCGAGGGCGAGGCCTTGGCCGCCGAGGAAGCCGCGCCCACGTCGGAAGCCACGCCGGAAGAAACGCCCGCGGTGTCCTCGGATACGCCCTGAGGTCTCCCCAAAAGGGCCGGGGCATGTGGGGACAAGCCGGCGATTTCCCTTGTCCATCCTGTTGACTTCCACCACCAGGGGCGTATGGGCTTCATGCGCCCCTGGTGTGTTCTCTACAGCCTGCCCTTGTCCTGCACGGCTGGAACCCTGAAGGAGGGATGGTCGCCATGGTGGAGCCAACCTTCGAGCCTGGAGAAGTGAGCGTTTCTCCCGAGACGTTGCGAGCACAACTGCGAGAATGGCTGGAGTGGGCCCGCAAGGAACAGGAGAACCTGGACCGGCAACTGCGGGAAATCGAGCTCATGGCCGAGAAAAGCCGGGCCGAGGTGGAGCGCCTGGGACAGCGAAGCGCGTCCATGCAGGCCTATCTGCGCCAGGCCATCCAGCGGGGACGCCTGGAGGAAGCGGCCAAACATTTTGAGTCCGCCCTGGAGACCCAGCAACGCTTCCTCCTGGTGCGCAGCCAGGTGGAGAAGCTGGACTCCGACAAGGCCCACCTGGAGCGTTACCGGGAACTCCTGATGCGTTTCCTCGAGGCCCTGGAGAACGTGCTGCCCCTCTTGGGAGACGAGGAAGGCGACCGGACCTCGTCCGAAGCGCTGGTACGCATGGTGATTCAGGCCGAGCAAAACGTGCGCCGGCGGGTGGCCCGCCAAATGCACGACGGTCCGGCCCAAACCCTGTCCAACCTCATCCTGCAGGCCGAAATCGTGCGCCGCATTTTCGACCGGGACCCCAAACAGGCCCTCGCGGAGCTGGAAACGCTGCAGAAGATGGCCCAGCAGTCCTTCCGCAAGGTGCGCATGTTCATCACCGAACTGCGCCCCATGGCCCTGGACGACCTGGGTCTCACCCCGACCATCCAGCGCTACCTCAGCACCCTGCAGCAACAAATAGGCATTGAGACCGACATCAAGTACGTGGGGAATCCCCGACGTCTCGAGGGCTTCCTGGAGATGCTGGCCTTCCGGGTGGTGCAGGAAGCCATCCACGAGACCACGGACCGGGGCCAGCCCCAACGGGTCTCGGTACTGCTGGACTTCCAGGACCCCCGCTCCCTCTTCTTGCGGGTGCGCACGGAAGGGTTGGGACTGGACGAGCTTCCACCGGAACCCCAGACCGACGAACTCCGTCTGCTCAAGGAACAGGTGGACCGCCTGGGCGGTCGCCTGAGCATCCAGCC
The DNA here is from genome assembly GCA_015491595.1 of Anaerolineales bacterium. Taxonomy (GTDB): domain Bacteria; phylum Chloroflexota; class Anaerolineae; order Anaerolineales; family DRMV01; genus S139-71. The sequence continues at coordinate 1,906 of WFVP01000400.1, read as the reverse complement.
CCGCCCCGGCGAAGGCCGGGAGGTGGAGGTGCGCATCCCCACGGGGTCGTGAAACGCCCTCCTATCCCGAAGGAAGCAACCACAAAACAAAAGCAGCGGTCCCCGAACACGACCGCTGCTTTTCCTTCCCCCGTCCATTGAGGGCCTTCACACCGTGGGTCGAACGTCGAACTCCAGGAATTCGTGGGTCGCGGGTTCCCAGGAGACCTCCACCCGGTCGACCCGGGCGCCCCAGGGTCCCCGATGCAACTCTTGGAGCAGCGCCTCCAGGTCCGGCCGAGGACCCTCGGCTACCACTTCCACCGAACCATCCCGTCGGTTCCGCACCCAACCGGTGAGGTTCAGGCGCTGGGCCTGCTTCCAGACGAAGTGGCGGAACCCCACTCCCTGCACCACACCGTAGATGCGGGCGTGGAGACGTTCCATGGGCCCTCACCCGCCCAGATAGGCTTCCTTGACCTTGGGATTGGCCAGCAACTCCTGGGTCGGCCCTTCCAGGACCAGATTGCCCGTTTCCAATACGTATCCCCGTTGGGCAAATTGCAGGGCCATGTGGGCGTTCTGTTCCACCAGGAGGATGGTGGTGCCTTCCTTGTTGATTTCCCGCAGGGCCTTGAACATCTCCTGCATGAGCAGGGGGGCCAAGCCCATGGAGGGCTCGTCCAGCAGCATCAAACGCCGTCCGCTAATCAGCGCGCGGGCCACCGCGAGCATCTGCTGCTCGCCGCCGCTCATGGTGCCCGCCTTCTGGTCCCGGCGCTCCTTCAGCCGGGGGAAGAGATCGAAGACCATGTCCAGGTCCCGTTTGAGCTGTTCCCGGTCCTTGCGGGCATAGGCCGCCAGCATGAGGTTCTCCCACACCGTCAGGTTCCCGAAGATGCGGCGCCCCTCCGGCACGTGGCTGATGCCCAACTCGCTAACCACCTTGTGGGGAGGATAGCGCAACAGGTCCTGGCCTTCGAAGAGGATGCGAGTCTCAGGACCCACCTTCACCATCCACCGGGAAATGGCCCGCAAGGTGGAGGACTTCCCCGCGCCGTTGGCGCCGATGATGGTCACGATTTCCCCTTTATCCACATGGAAGGAGATGCCGTGCACGGCGCGGATGTTGCCGTAGTAAACCTCCAGATTTTCCACCACCAGCTGACTCATAGTTCCACCATCTCCCCAAGGTAGGCTTTGATGACTTCGGGGTGCCGCTGGATTTCCTTCGGCGGCCCTTCGGCAATGGTCTCGCCGAAGTTGAGCACCTGAATCCACTCGCACAGGCCCATGACGAACTTCATCTTGTGCTCGATGAGCCAGATGGTCAGGTTGAACTTCTCCCGGATGAACAGGATGAAATCCATGGTCTCCCGCATCTCCGCCGGGCTCATTCCCGCGGTGGGCTCGTCCAGCAGGAGCAGACGGGGTTTGGTGGCCAGGGCCCGGGCGATTTCCACCTTCCGCTGGATGCCGTAGGGCAGCCCGCTCACCACCCAGTTCGCGTATTGGTCGATGCCCAACATCTTCATCAGGTTGCGGGCCTCGTAGTCGATGCGTTCCTCTTCCTCCCGTCGGGCCCGGGTGTTGAAGAAGGCACCGATCAATCCGTAGCGAATCTGGCTGTAAAAGGCCACCTTGATGTTGTCCAGGGCCGTCAGATGGGTCCAGAGGCGCAAGTTCTGGAAAGTGCGGCCAATGCCCATGCGGGCGATTTCGTGGGGGCGCTTGCCTGTAATGTCCTTGCCCATGAAGATGATGCGCCCCTCGGTGGGCTTGTAGAAGCCCGTGACCAGGTTGAACACCGTGGTCTTTCCAGCACCGTTGGGGCCGATGAGCCCTCGAATTTCCCCGGGCTCCATCTTGAGGTTGAAGTCATGCACGGCCCGCAGGCGGCCAAACCAATGGGTGAGGTGTTTAATCT
>WFVP01000399.1 GCA_015491595.1 Anaerolineales bacterium | reverse complement strand
GTATCCGGCCTGTCGTAAGGCGGCATCGGCGATGAGATTGGCCGTGGTCAGCAAGGTGGCCATGCCCCCTAAAAGGGCGGCGTAGGCCACGGGGAGCAACAACCGGGAGGGGGCCATGCGCAGACGGCGGGCCAGGGCCAGGGCCGGGGAGACCACCACCGCGGCTGCGGCGACGGTGTTCATGGTGAGGGAGAGCAGCGCGGTCACCCCGGTCACCACGGCCAGGGTGCGCCGCTCGGAGCCCCGGGCCCATCGGGTGAGGCGACGGGCTAAGGCGTCCGTCGCGCCGGTGCGTTCCAGCCCCCGGGTGACCATGAAGATGAACACCAGGGCCAAGACCGCGGGATTGGCGAATCCACGGAAGACATCTCCCGGCGAGGCCAGGCCCAGCAGCACCAGAGCCACGGGCACGGAAAGCCCCAAAACATCCAGGCGCACCCGGCCCCACAGCATCAGGCCGACCACCAGGAGCAAGAGGAAGGTGGTGAGCCAGGCCTGGAACGTCATACACGACCTCGAGGCGTGGAACGGCTGGACGTGGGCAGGTAAGGCATGCTCGGTCCCGGAACCCCCAGGTGTTCGGCCAGGGCCGCACGCAAGGCCACTCGGTCATCCCAGGGGTATTCCGTTTCGCCAAAGCACATGGACTGTTCGTGCCCTTTCCCGCATACCAGCACGGTATCGCCGGGCCGGGCCATGCGCACGGCGAGGCGAATGGCGTCTCCCCGGTCCGGCACCCGGAACACGTTTACCCCTTCCCGCGCGCCCTGGGCCAGCGCGCCGGCCAGCATTTCCGCCAGGATGGCCTCCAGAGGTTCGGTGCGTGGGTCCTCGGCCGTCAGGATGGTGATGTCCGCCAGTTGGGCCGAGACCTCGGCCATCATGCGCCGCTTGGCCTTGTCCCGCAAGCCCGCGGAGCCGAAGACCGCGATGATACGTCCTGGAGTCCACCGTCGTGCAGCCCGCAGCGCCCGTTCCAGCGCCACCGGGGTATGGGCGAAATCCACTATGGCGGTGAAGTCCTGCCCCAGGTCGATGCGCTCCATGCGCCCCGGCAGGCCCGAAAGGGTGGCCACGGCTTCCCGGGCAACCTGGACATCCACACCTAAGACCACCACTGTGGCGGCCAGGGCGGCGAGGATGTTGAGGACGTTGTATTCCCCTACCAAAGGGCTTTCTATGGACAGGGCAAACCCCGGTCCAATCGCCCGGAAACGCAGTCCCCAAGGACCGCTCGCGATGTCCTCGGCCCGCACGTCGGCCTGGGGATGCAAGCCAAAGGTGACCACGGGACCCGGTGCCTTGGCCCGCAAATAGGGGAAGAGGTCTTCCTGGTCCCGATTGAGCACCGCGGTGCGGGGGTTGCCTTGGGGTTTGTCTGGGGTCTCGGCAAGGAGTTCGATGAGCCGGGCTTTGGCCGCGCGGTAGGCTTCGTAAGTCCCATGGTAATCCAGATGTTCGTGGGTGATGTTGGTGATGACCGCGACGTCGAAGTGGCTCGCGTCCACCCGATGCTGGTCCAGACCGTGGGACGTGGCCTCCAGGACCGCATGGGTCAGGCCGTTACGTACCATCTCGGCCAGGAAGCCCTGGACCGTGATGGCATCGGGGGTGGTCACGTGCAGGCCCGTGGGCACCTGTTTGCCACCCAGGTCGGCCTGGATGGTGGTGACCAGTCCCGTGGCCAGGCCCGCGGTCCGCAGGATGTGCCAGATCAGGGTGGATGTGGTAGTCTTGCCGTCGGTGCCTGTGACCCCGACCACCGTCATGTGTAGGCCGGGGTGCCCGTAGAACGCGGCGGCCAGATGGGCCGCGGCCCGCCGCGCGTTGGCCACTCGGGCGTAGGGCACGGGCAACTCGGTGAGCGGCCGCGTCCCCACCACGGCCACCGCGCCGCGTTCCAGGGCCTGGGGGATGAAGGCATGACCGTCCACTTGCGTGCCGGGTACGGCTATGAACACGTCCCCCGGTTGCACCCGACGGGAATCCAGGGCCAGACCCGTGACCGATACGTCCGTTTCCGGCCACCCTACCACTCCGGGTACCTGTTGTAGAAGGGCATGGAAGGAGCGCGCAGGAACGTCGGCCATCGTGGGCATTCCCATGCGACGCACGAATTCGACTCAATCCCCAATCACGCCCGGCGACGGAGGTTCCAGGAAGCGACGGAGCTTCTTCATGGCCTTCTTTTCGGATTCGTATACTCGTTTGACCCCGTCGCCCAGGGCCACCTCGGTCACCCGGATGTACTTGACCAGCTTGGCCATGCCGCCAGGTTCCACCGACGCGGCCTGGTCACTGCCCCACATAGCCCGGTCCAGGGTGAAGTGGCGTTCCACCAGGCACGCACCCAGGGCGACGGCCACCGCGGTGGTTACCAGACCCACTTCGTGCCCTGAATACCCGATGGGAATGTTGGGGAATTCCTTGCGCAGGGTTTGAATCATGCGAAGGTTGAGCTCCGCAGGGTCGCAAGGGTAGGTGCTCGTGGTGTGTAACAGGAGCAGGTCCTCTTCCCCCAACACCCTGACCGCGTCCCGAATCTGTTCCATGGTGGACATGCCGGTGGAAAGCAGCACCGGACGGCCGGTCTTGCGTACGTAACGCAGGAGTTCGTGGTCTGTCAGGGCTGCAGAGGGAATCTTGTACACCGGTGGGTCGAATTGCTCCATGAAATCCACCGAGGGGATATCCCACACCGAGGCAAACCAGGTGATGCCTCGCTCTTTGCAATACCGGTCGATTTCCCGGTATTCCTCTTCCCCAAATTCCACCTTGCGCCGGTATTCGATGTACGGAATGTACCCCCAGGGGGTCTCCCGCATCTTGTTCCACATTTCCTTCGGCGTGGCGATTTCCGGGGTGCGCTTCTGGAACTTGACCGCATCCACGCCGGCCCACACGGCCGCGTCGATCATGCGCTTGGCCAGTTCCAGGCTGCCGTTGTGATTGATGCCGATTTCTGCCACGATGTACACAGGATAGCCATCGCCCACCCAGCGGTCTCCGATTTTGATGGCGCGTGCCATGGACATGCCTCCTCCAAGTTGAGTTTGCGGTCCAGTGACCGGACCTCCACACCCTCAAAGCCGATGTGCTCCGCTGGCAAGAACGAAAGCCCGGTATGCCCCAACGGGGCCAAACCGGATAGAGTGAGGACAGAAACCTCACCCTCTGCCAGGGCTCCCCAATTCTACCGCCCGATGATAGGCCCTGTCCAGTTTTCGCAGGTGCATCTGCCAGTGGGCCTGGACTTTGGCCCGTCGTCGCGCGGCCTGAGCCATGCGTTTACGGGCTTCTTGGGGAAGGCGGGCGACGTGTACCAGCGTACGGGCCAGGGTATGCGGGTCGCCCACCGGAACCAGGTATCCTTCCACCCCGGGCGTGACCCATTCCCGGTTGCCCGGGATGTCGCTCACTACCGCGGGCAGGCCTGTGGCCAGGGCCTGCATCAGGGTCACGGATGAGCCGTCGCTGTGGGACATGCTCACGTAACCATCCGCGGCCCGGAAATATCGGGCCAGGGCTTCCTCCGGTACCCGACCCACGATGCGCACCACATCCTGGGCGTGAAACCGGGCTACCGTGCGACGTATCCAGGATTCCAGAGGACCTCCGCCCAAAAAGAGCAGCCGTAAGCGGGGTTCTTCACGCCATGCCTGCAGGAATCCCAGAAGCGCGGTATCCGCGCCGTAGTATCGACTCCAGGTGCGGGCGTGAACCCATACGAACACGTCTTCGGGCCACTCCCACGAGATTCGGAACGCCTTTTCCGAACCTGGGGAAAAGGTGTCCAAATCCGTTCCCCAGGGAAACAGCACGATGCGGTCCCAGGACATCCCCCAGCGCATGGCCTGGACGGCCACCGCGCGGCAGTCCGCCAGCAACAACGTGCTTCGTCGCAACACCCAGCGCATGAGAAGGGCCAGCCAGGGCTTCCGGGGCCCATGCCAAAGCAGGTCGAAGCCCCAGGACATGCTGATGAGCGGGGACCATCGCAAGAGGGCCGGCCCCAAGGGGCCCCAGGGCAAAGGGCCCGCGTGAATTACATCGGGAGCCACGTCCTCTATCACCCGGGTTAGGGCGCGCATCCACCATGGCGCGCGATAGGGTGTCAGGGGTCCCGGAGTGCTTATCCAGACCACGTCCTTGGGAAGGTCGGAAGGGCGATGGCGCGGATGTCCCCGCCAGGGGAGATAGACGACCTGATGTCCCAAATCCACCATGGCCCGGACGAATCGTCGGTCGTGGGGGGAATAGGCTTCGGTCAGGTAGAGGACTCGCATGGTGGGGTCGTCCCCAGTCTGCTGTTCGCAGTCGGCGGTCAGCGGTCGGCGAGGTTGGTTTCCGAGGTCGCGCGGTGCCGGGCGTACCATTGCGCCAGCCAGGCATCCAAACGTTTTTCCCGGATGGCCTGGCGCAGTTCCCGCGTCAAGTCCACCAACACGTGAATGTTGTGGATGGACATAAGGGTGGCGGCCAGCATTTCCTTGGCCACGATGAGGTGCCGGAGATACGCCCGGCTGAAGTTCTGACAGGTATAGCAGGTGCAATGCTCGTCAATGGGCCGCGGGTCCCGGGCGAACTCGGCCCGCCGCAGGTTGAGGCGTCCTCCGTGTTTGAGCATGGCCGCGCCGTGCCGGGCCAGGCGGGTGGGAAGGACGCAGTCGAACATGTCCACGCCCCGACGCACGGCTTCCACGATATCCTCAGGGGTGCCCACGCCCATCAGATAGCGAGGCTTCTCTCGGGGGAGGACCGCGGTGACCACGTCCAGCATGGCGTACATCTCTTCTTTGGTTTCGCCTACGGAAAGCCCGCCGATGGCATGGCCCGGAAAACCCAGGGAAGCGATGAAACGGGCGGATTGTTCCCGCAAATCCGGAAAGACCCCTCCCTGCACGATGCCGAAGAGGGCCTGGTCCTTCCGGGTGTGGGCCTTCAGGGAACGTTCGGCCCAGAGGTGGGTTCGGCGGAGGGCCTCCTCGTTGTAGGCGCGGTCGTAAGGCGGCGGGCATTCGTCCAGGGCCATGATGATGTCCGCGCCCAGTTGTTCCTGGATGTGCACGGCTTTTTCCGGCGTGAGACGGTGGAGGGAGCCATCCAGATGGCTGCGAAAGGTCACGCCGTCGTCGTCAATGTCCCGCATGGCGGCCAGGGAGAAGACCTGGAACCCGCCCGAGTCCGTCAGGATGGGATGGGGCCAGGCCATGAAATGATGTAAACCGCCCATTTGGGCCACTACGTCGGCACCGGGGCGCAGGTACAGGTGGTAAGTGTTGGCCAGGACCAGTGTCACCCCCAAATCCCCCAGTTGAGCGGGGGTCAGGGCCTTGACCGTGGCCTGGGTGCCCACCGGCGCGAACACCGGGGTTTCCAGGACGCCGTGGGGCGTGTGGAAACGTCCCACCCGCGCGCGACCGTCTTCGGCCACGATTTCGAAGGTGAACCAGGACGGAGGAGAGGTCGTGGGCGCGCTCATCCTGCCAGTTTACGGTTCCCGAGGCTCCGGGGAGGAAGCCACCAATCGGACGAAACGCCGTTTGCCCACCTGCAGGACACCGGGACCGGGGAGGGTGGCATGGAAGTCCTCGATGACTTCGCCGTTGAAGCGCACACCCTTTTGGCGCAACAAGCGCTTGGCTTCGCTTTTGCTGCCCACCAGCCCGGCTTCGACCAGCAATTCCACAATGGGCTTATCGGGCTGATACGGATATTCGGGCATCTCTTCAGGCAAATCTCGCTGTTGAAAGACTCGCACGAAGTGTTCCTCGGCCCGGCGGGCCTCCTCGGGACTGAAGAGCATGTCCACGATTTCCCGCGCGATACGCATTTTCAAATCGCGCGGGTGGAGGCGGCCCGCGTCTAAATCCGCTTCCAGACGTCGGATTTCGTCCGGCGTCCAGCGGGTGAGCAGGCGCATGTAGGTGCCCATCACGTGGTCGGGAAGGCTCATGATTTTGCCGTACATATCCTCGGGTGTGGTTTCCAGGGGGATATGGTTGCCCAGGGACTTGCTCATCTTGCGCACCCCGTCGGTGCCGGGGAGCAGAGGGAGCAGGATGCCGATTTGCGGACGCTGGCCGTGCATTTCCTGCAATTTGCGGCCCGCGACGATGATGTTGAACATCTGGTCCGTGCCCCCGATTTGCACGTCGGCCTTCAGCGCCACGGCATCGTAGCCCTGCATCAAGGGGTAGAAGAACTCGTGCAGGAAGATGGGGTCGCCCTTCTCGTATCGCTTGCGGAAGGTCTCCCGGGCCAGGAATTGCTGCACCGTGAAATGGGAGGCCAGGTGAATCAGGTCGCCGAACTTGAGCTCCGCCAACCATCGGTGGTTGTAATCGATGACCGTTTTCTCGGGGTCCAGGATGCGAAAAGCCTGGTCCGTATAGGTCTTGGCATTGGCCATGACCTCTTCGAAGGACATGAGCTTCCGGGCTTTCTCTTTGTCGCTGGGGTCGCCGACCAGGCTGGTGAAGGAGCCGATGAGAAAAATGGCCGTGTGGCCCAATTCCTGGAACTGGCGCAACTTGCGCATGGGCACCACATGGCCCAGATGCAGGTCCGAGGTGCGGGGGTCCACCCCCAGATAGACCCGCAAGGGCCGACCCGTGCGCTGGGATTCCGCCAGGCGTTCTCGCAATTCCTGTTCCATGGCACGGCGCAGTTCCTCGTCGCCGTATTCGGTGCCTTGCATCAGGTAGGCGACCTGTTCGTCCAGGGTCATGGACCTTTGGGGATGGAAGGTCATAGGCGCCTCCGCTTCCTCTTCCGGCAAGGATGGCTTCAAAAGCATACCGCAAAACGTCCCCGTTCGTGAAGGTTTCTGGCGATGGGCTCCAGGGTTTTTGCACGTTCTTACAAAACCAAGCCTTTTCGAGGTGATTTTGCAACGTGACGCGTAGGTCTCATCGGGTTCAGGACCCCAGGGGAAAATAAATTTGTGTGGGGCGGCGCAGCCGCCCCACACAAATTCTTTCTTCCCTGGGGGTCCTGAGCCCGGTTCGAACGAAACGAAAGGAGCAGCCTCTGTGGCTTCACCTTTCACCCTTCTGTTAGAACGAAAAACCCAGGGATGGGCTCCTGGACTTTTCCAAGACGGAAAATTCCTGTCATGGGCCCTCCAGATGGACCGGAACGGGGGCGAGGGGTTCAATCCCCTCCAGCGTCACCCCAAACCGATGGGCGTAGACTTCGACGCCCTGGGCATGGGCCGTCTGCAGGGC
>WFVP01000398.1 GCA_015491595.1 Anaerolineales bacterium | reverse complement strand
CTATCCGGCCTTGCAACCGGCTCGCAGGTGGCACCCGGCCGACCGTCGGGCAGTGGCCCAGGCCCGGCACCTTTTGCTCCAGACGCCTGCCCGCTCTCTGGCAGGACCCTTGCACTCACAAGTGGACAAGATAGGGGTGGTGCCCATGCCCCCTAAGGTGCTTCGTGTGCGTCGTCCGGGTCTGATTCTTCAACAGGCTTCCTTTTCGTCTTCCGCCCCGCCGACCCATCCCCGACAGGGGACCCTGTTTCAGGCCCTCAAGGGGGCACGACGTCTGGCGCGTCCTCTGTGGATTCTCCACCATTCCGGGCCTGACGTGGAGGACACTCCGTCTCCTGGATGGCTGGTTGACCAGTTGCTCCAGGTGTGGCACGGCCTGATTTACGGTGCGGTGACTCAGGCCTACCTGTACGAGGGTCTGGTAGACGGTCCTGATTTCCGGGGAAAGGGAACGTGCCGGGGGCTGTTGGAGGTGGACCGGGTGACTCGGTCCCGACGGGAGCGTGCCTTCGCCCGTTTCTATCGGGAGGTGATTCGGGAGGGTGGTCTTTCCCACAACGCGGTGGCTGCCCATGCGCCCGAGCGGCTCTCCCTTCTATATCCCGGCTTCCCCCTGGCCAAACACGTGGAATAGACGAACCGGGCTCTGGATCGGAGGAAAGAAGGAGATAATGTGCGCAGCGGCTTCGCCGTTGCGCACATTATCTCTCTTCGGGTGGCGCGCAGGCCTTATCAGGCTCAGGACCCGGGGGCATATCGAAATCTGGTGTGGGGCGAGGCAGCCGCCCCACACCACGATTTTTCTCTTTCGAAGAAAAAGAGAAGCGCTGGATTTCATGCTATACTTTTAGGCATCCTGGCCAGGAGGTCGAAGATGCGTGTGCAAATCCAGAAAGAGAACTTGGCGTACGGGCTTTCCCTGGTCAGCCGGGCCGTGGCTTCGCGAGCGACCAACCCCATTCTGGAACACGTCCTTCTGGCGACGGAAGAAGATAAGTTGCGCCTGGCGGCCACCGACCTGGAACTGGCCATCACGTGTGTGGTGGATGCCCATAAAGTCGAAGAACATGGCGCGGCCGCGGTTCGGGCCCGGCCTTTCTCGGAGTTGGTCCAGACGTTGACGGAAAGCGTGTTTGCCTTGACCTATGAGTCCCAAAGCGCCATGCTCCAAATTCTGGCCGGGAACGCCAAGGCCCAGTTTAAGTGCATGGATGTGGACGAATTTCCGCCCCTGCCGGTTCCCGAAATGGACCACGCGGTGCGTCTGGACCCTGAAGTCTTCCGGGAAATCGTCGACCAGGTGGTCTTTGCCGCGGCCAAGGAGGAAGCCCGGCCGGTTCTCACCGGCGTGTCCGTGCGCACCCGCGACGGCCGCCTGGCCTTCGCCGCGACGGACGGCTTTCGCCTGGCGGTGCGTTGGGTCACCCTGGATGGTGCCGCGCCGGAAGGGTGGGACTTCATCCTCCCGGCCCGGTCTCTGAAGGAACTGGACCGCATTGTGGCCAAAACCGAGGCGGAAGTGGCCATCCAACCCCTGGCCGAACGCCGCCAGGTGGCCTTTCGAACCGGTGCCGTTGACGTACTCTCCCAATTGATCGAAGGCGCCTATCCCAACTATGAGGCCCTGATTCCTTCCAGCGCCAACACTCGGGTTTTGGCCAGTAAGGAACTCTTCCTGCAAGCCTGCCGGCAGGCCCAGATTTTCACCCGGGAGCGCTTCAACGAAGCGGTGCGCCTGGTGATTCAGCCTGGTGAGGAAGGTCCGGGGATGATTCAGGTCATCGCACAGGATGAGGAACTGGGCGGCACGCAAGTGAACGTGGCCGCGGTAGTGGAAGGGGAGGCCATGACCGTGGGCTTCAACGTGCGCTTCTTGCGGGAGGCCCTGGAGGCCATACCCTCGGGAGAGGTTTCTCTGGAACTCATCGCCCCGGCCAGCCCCGCGGTGTTGCGTCCGGTAGGGCGAGATGATTACGTGCACATCATCATGCCGATGCAAATCCAATAGCCGGAGCCTGGTTTTTCGCATCCTTGACCCCAGGGCCAATGGCCCATCGTCGGCCGTTGGCCGCTTCTTTTTCGAGGGTCCGTCATGACCATGCCGCCCCCTGTGGAACCCCTGTGGCGCATCTACACCACCCTGGTCAAATATCCCATTTTGCGCACGCGCATTCGCGCGCGCATGCGCCAGGAACTCTTCAAGCGGGGCATCATCACGCCGCAGGACTTTGAAGCCCGGGTGCGGGAAGAGGCCATCCTCTCCCAACAGCGGGAAGGTGTACCCCGCTACGGCGACCCTGAAGACGTCTGGGAGGCCCGCAGGGAACGCATTCGTTCCTACCTGACGGATGTCTACTTCGCCACCTACCTGCCCATCGAACTCTTTGAGGAAATCGTGAAGGAGGTGCTGGCAGAAAAGCGCCCCCAGGTGCTGGACATGGACATCACCTTCAACCCCGAGGTGGCGCCCTTTTCCACCCTGATGGAGTACGCCTCCCTTTACGCCCAAATGCCCCCTGAAGAACAGGAAAAACACCAGGCCCATATCCAGGAAATCAAGGCTTCCATCATCCGCCGCATCATCAGCGACCAGCTGGCCTACGTCACCATCGCCCGCAAATGGCTCACCCTGGAGGACCTGCTCACCATCGCCAAGCGCAAAATCGGTCCCGGGA
>WFVP01000397.1 GCA_015491595.1 Anaerolineales bacterium | reverse complement strand
GTCCTCTTCCGCCACCAAATCTACTTTGTTCATGGCCAGGACCACGGGTTTCCCGCCGCCTCCCTCCCGGATGTTCCGGGCCACCAGCTCATCCTCGGGATGGGGCAGTTGACTGCCGTCCACCAGGAAGAGGATGACATCCGCGTCGTCCAACGCCTCCTGAGCCTCTCGATTGAGGGCCCGCCCCAACTCATACTGGGGGCGGTGGATGCCCGGGGTATCAATGAAGATGATTTGACCCCGCTCCGGCAGGGTGAGGATGCCCAGCTGGCGCTTGCGGGTGGTCTGGGGCTTGGGGGAAACCGCGGCCACCTTCTGGCCCAAAAGCGCGTTTATCAACGTGGACTTGCCCACATTGGGCCGTCCGGCCACGGCGACAAAGCCGGCTTTGAAATCGGAGGGTAGATTCTCTGTGAACATGGTGCTTGCTATTATAGCAGCGGGGAAGGTCGAAGGGAGGTAAGCAATCCCCTCGGTGTGGCGCTAACGTCCCATCAGGAACAGGGCGATGGCGGCCAGAAAGGCCATGGCCCACATCAGCCCCGCTTCCCCTTCAAAGACCAGGCTGAGGAAGTACAGGCCGTTCTCCACCGCCTGCACCGTACCGCGATACAACGCGGCGGCCAAGCCCAGGAAGAAGCGCAGCGGCCGGGTGAGCGCGCGGCTCCAGGATTCCAACGTGGCCTGATACCGCCACAGATACCAACCGGCAACCCCCGTGGCGAGCAGGATAAGAGGACCCATGACCCAGGTGAACACGCCTCCCAGGATGGGCGCCGGAGCCGCGGGCAGGGCCAGCCCCCAACGCCACAAACCCAGGGTGAGGACCGCCATACCCGCAGGATAGAACACCCGCACCCATCGCGGCTGCGCGTCCAGCCCGCGTCCCCGCAGGGCCGAAAGGGGCAACCCTCCCAACAGGCTCAAGACCAAAACCACCCCACTCCAGAGGCCGACCCACCCGGGCACGGCCGTCCACAGGCCCAAGCCGGCCCGCCCGGGGGTGAAGGGCCAGAAGGTGAAGGTCAGGGCCAGAAGGGCCCACACGGGAGCCAAACGGACCTCGGGAAGGCGAAAGAGCACCACGGCCGCCCCCAGGAGCCAGGGCAATCCACCCCAGAACAGGGCCGTTTCCGGTCGCCCATACCAGGCCGCGACCACGGCCATCCATCCCCAAACGGTCACCAGGCCCGGGAACCCTGCCTCAAAGGAAGCGCTGCCCAGCCAACGGGCCAGACCCACCCAGACCCCGACGAACGCCAGTCCCCAGAAGACCAGGGCCGCGGGCCAAGGCGTGGGGTCGCCGGGCCATCGGGCCAGGGCGAACAGCGCGGGCAGCGTGCTCCCCAAGAAGAGCCAGGTCAACAGGAGGCGTCCCGTGCGGTGCCAGAAGGCCTGCCGGGCCGCACCGCTCCGGGTGGGCCCGCTCCACAGGAACCGCCAGAGGACCACGGCCAGCAGCCCGGCGCGCGCGCCGGGCAGGTCCAGTGCCTGGTCCAGCGGCGCGGCGCCGGCGTTCACGCTCCAGAGGAGGGCCACGCCCCACGAGAGCGACCGGGCCGTGGTGTGCCACAACCAACGCAAGCGCGTTTCGCCGTCGGGCCAAACGTACAGGGCCAGGAGCAAGGCGGCCACGTCCGTCAGAGCCCAGGCCCACCAAAGCCCGCCCGGCGCCTGGGGCAGTCCACTCCAAAGGCTGACCGTGACCAGACCCCACCCTAAAGCCCAACCTGCCAGACCCGGCGGCGCGGACTGGACGGCGGGGGCTTCGGCCAACAAAACCGCGAGCCACAGGGTCACCCCAATCCACAGAACGGCCCAGTGGAGAGCGTCCCACCGGGCGGTCAACCCCCACGCTTCCAGCCAGGCCGGGGGCAACCAGGGAAGCCAGCGGGCTTCCTGCGGCGCGCTGGGGCGTCCCACCAGGGCGGCCAACCAGGGCAGACTGGCCAGGAGGACCGAGAGGGGCCACCCCAACGGCACCTCCGGCCAACGCCGGCGGGCAAGGCCGGCCAAGCCCAGGGCCATCAAACCGGCCAACAACGTCATCCAAACCAACGTCACGGCTACACCACCTGATAACCGGTCCGATGGAGAAAGCGGCCCATCCCCGGCTTCCCCAACCAGCGTCCTTCCTCCACGATGAGATGACCCCGCAGGTAGACCCGGACCGGGAAACCTGTGAGCTCCCATCCTTCGTAGAGGTTGTAATCCGTGCGATGCTGGGCCACCTTTACGCCGTAGGTCACCTTCAGGTCCGGGTCCCAGACCACGATGTCGGCGTCCGCGCCGGGCACCAAGGCGCCCTTCCGCGGGTACAGGCCGAAAATCTTGGCCGGATGGGTGCTCACCAGGGCCACGAACTGGTTAGGAGTGAGGGGACCTTCCACCACGCCTTTCGTCCACATCACAGGAAGCCGGTCGCCCACGCCGGGTACGCCATTGGGGATTTTCGTGAAGTCGTCCTTGCCTAACTCTTTACCGGGGATGGCGATGGGATGGCCTTCGTAGAGGATAGGCTTGGTTCCGTCAAAGAAGAAGGGGCAGTGGTCGGTGCCCACCGTCTGGATGGTGCCGTCGGCCAGGCCCTCCCACAAGGCCAGGTTGTCCTCCTCCGAACGCATCGGAGGAGAGCAAATCCACTTCGCGCCGTCGGGCCGGGCCAGATGCTCTTCGGTGAAGAAGAGATACTGGGGACAGGTTTCCCCCATCACCGGCAGGCCCTGCTCGCGCGCATAGCGCAGCACGTCCACTTCCCCGGCCGTGTTCATGTGCACGATGTACAGCGCGGCATCGGCCTGGGCGGCCAGGGCCGCGCCCCGCAGCGCGGCTTCCACCGCGCCCCAGGCCGGCCGGGTACGGGCGTGCCACACGGGCTCGGTGTGACCCTGGGCCAGGGCCTCCTCCACCAGAATGTCGATGACATCGCCGTTTTCTGCGTGAAGCATGGTGAGCAGACCCAGTTCCCGGGCCCGCCGCATGGCCTGAAAGATTTCCCCATCCTGCAGGCGCAAACGACCGTTATAGGCCATGAACACCTTGATGGAGGCAATGCCCCATTCCGGAAGACGGGCCATCTCTTCCGCAATGTGCTCGTCCCACCGGGTGATGTTCATGTGCAGTCCATAATCCACGGCCACCTTGGGATCGGCCTTGGCCCGCCAGGCCCGAAGGGAATCCTCCAAGCTCGGATGGTCCAGAGGGACGAAGTCCAGCACCGTGGTGGTCCCACCAAAGGCCGCGGCTTTGGTCCCGGTGTAGTGGTCGTCGGAGGACACGGTGCCGAACATGGGCAGGTCCAGGTGGACGTGGGGGTCGATACCGCCGGGCATGAGGAATTTCCCTGAAACGTCCACCTTCTCCGCGTCGGGCACCACCAAATCACGGCCCACAGCGGCAATATGTTCATCCACAATGAGCAGGTCGGCCTCGAAGGTCTCCGAAGCCGTAATCAACGTACCGCCTTTCAGGAGAAGTTTTCGGGTCATGACCGGGCTCCTGGTGTCGGAAGGAGGAGTTTGCTTTTTCTGTTATACCATCGAATGCCATGAGGGAGGGGAAAAAGGAAAGAGGGGGCGGCAGGGGCCGCCCCCGTACCTCAATACACCACCATGGTGGGGTCCACTTCTTCGGCCCAGGCCTGCAAACCGCCCCGCAGGTTCTTGACCTTACGGAAACCCGCCGCGGTGAGCAGGTCCAGGGCGCGGGCCGAGCGGGAGCCCCGGTGGCAGATGAGCACGATTTCCTCGGTGCTGTCCAGTTCGTGCAAGCGCTCCGGCAACTGACTCAGGGGGATGTTCTCGGCACCGGGGAAGCGCACGATTTCCAGTTCGTGGGGCTCCCGGACGTCGATGAGGCGAATCTTGTCCCCCCGAGCCAGGCGCTCCGCCAGTTCCTTGGGGGTGATGTCCCACTGCGCGCCCGCGCTGCCCTCCAGGTGGTCATGGGCAGGCACACCGCAGAAGGCTTCGTAGTCGATGAGTTCGGTAATTTCCGGCTCCGGGCCGCACACCTTGCACTTGGGGTTCTTGGGCACCTTGATGAGGTCGAAGGTCATCTCCAGCGCGTCGTAAAGCAACAGGCGACCCACCAGGGTCTCACCAATCCCCAAAAGGAGTTTGATGGCCTCGGTGGCCTGGATGGCCCCGATGACGCCCGGAAGCACGCCGAAGACGCCGCCCTCCGCGCAGGTGGGCACCAGGTGGGGAGGAGGCGGTTCGGGGAAGAGGCACCGATAGCAGGGGCCTTCCTCGGCGTAAAAGACCGCGGCCTGACCGTCGAAGCGGAAGATGGCTCCGTACACCAGGGGCTTCCCCAGGAAAACGCAGGCGTCGTTGAGCAGGTAGCGGGTGGGGAAGTTGTCCGTGGCGTCAATGATGACGTCATACTTGGAGACAATCTCCATGGCGTTTTCCGAGGTCAGGATGGTGTTGTAGGTTTCCACGGTGATGTCCGGGTTGAGGTCCAGCAGGCGCTGCTTGGCCGACTCCACCTTGGGCACGCCTACGGTGCTGGTGCCGTGGACGATTTGCCGTTGCAGATTGGTCTCGTCCACCACGTCGTAGTCCACCAGGCCGATGCGCCCCACACCGGCCGCGGCCAGGTACAGAGACGCGGGCGAGCCCAGGCCCCCGGTGCCCACGATGAGCACGGAGCCCGCCTTGAGTTTCCGCTGACCCTTAAGGCCGACCTCGGGGATGAGGAGGTGGCGGGAATAACGCAGGATTTCCTCCTGGGTCAGCATTGGAAGATTCTCTTCGGGAATCAATCCACGAGTCATCGTTCACCCTCCCGGCCGTTCTTCGCGACCTTTTCGTCACCGCCGGACATGGCAGGGACCAGTGTGAGCACCGCGCCGTCCGTCAACGGAGTGTCCAGTTCTTGCAGGAAGCGGATGTCTTCGTCGTCCAGATAGACATTCACAAAAGGCTTCAATTGCCCTTCGCCATCGAAGAGGCGTTGACCCAATTGGGGATAGCGTTGGCGCAAAATGGCCAGGGCCTCTCCAACGGTTTGGGCTTCGACCTGGAGTTCCCCTTCTCCTTGGGTCAGCCGTCGTAGCGGACCGGGGATACGTACGGTCACGGCCATGGGACTGCCTCCCTTCACACAAGATTATGCCAGAGCGGGGGTGGGGGTCAATTGCGGGAGCACCTTCTCACGGAATTCCCGCAGGTTCGGCGCAATGACCACAGGGTCGGCGATGTGCGGGGCCACCACGTCCAGGGTCTTGTACCCGTTGCCCGTAATGTAGGCCACCACCGTTTCCTCCGGCCGGAAGGCTCCCTGGG
>WFVP01000396.1 GCA_015491595.1 Anaerolineales bacterium | reverse complement strand
TGGCCGGAGAAGGCCACCATGAGACCCTTGAGGAGATGTAGGTATGACGAAACCTCTAAACGATACCCCTAAATGGGTTCAAGGTTGTTTTGTTCTGGTCGGTTTAGGAGGTTTGTTTTTCGGTGTGCCCCTGGTCGTCCAGGGGGTTCGAGAGGGTTCTGTGGGCGTGGCCGTATTGGGTGGCCTGTGCCTGTTGTTTACGGTGCCTTTGCCCATCTTCTTCCTGCTGTCCATGTGGGCTCGCTCTCGTATCGGAAAGCCTCAAATTGCGTTAAGTCGGGATACGCTCGGGGTGGGCGAGTCCTTTGTGCTCGAATACACACATCGGTTTCCTCGAAGCGTCCACATCCGTCGAGTCGTCGTGGAGCTCATCCTCCGAGAGCGAGTGAGCTTCCGGGCGCATCATCACACGCGTGGAGGGGTTTCTCATCACACCCGTACGCTGACCCACGACCATATCGTGCAGGAAATCGAAAAGCCGGGTGGGCATTTCCAAGCGGGGGAGACCCTGTACCATCGTTTTGCCTTGCGCATTCCACCCAACGCCATGCATTCCTTTGCCGTACATCACAATCATCTCCTCTGGCGGGTACGAGTGCGTTTGGATATTCCTCACCAACCCGACCTGTTCCTCACCTTTCCTTTGCAAGTCCTGCCCAAGCTCGTGTTCGGAGGTAATGCATGAAAAAGGCTACTGTGGACATCATCTTCCTGAATGGCAAGCAAGTGCAAGGCGATGTGCGTTTTCACCCTGGGGAACGGCTGCAGGGCCGGTTGACCATTACGCCTTATCGGGATTCCCAATGTCGGGAGGTGCGAGTAACCCTTCGATGGTTTACCCAGGGCCGTGGGACCCGGGTGGAGGGTAAGGTGTTGGAGCACACGTTTCCATTGGGCGCCTTGAATCAGGGTGTGCCCATAACTCGTGACTTTTCCTTTACCCTTCCCGAAGCGCCCTGGAGTTACCGGGGAAAATACCTGCATGTCGTCTGGGCTGTGGAGGTGCAAGTCGACCTTCCCCGGGCCCGGGACCTGACCGCACGGGCGACGTTCATCCTGCACCCTTACGGACTTTCTGAAACGGATGCTTGACCCGTTGCTGGAGGCCTTGATGTGAAAGGGTAGGAAGCACGCGTGGTCGTGCTCATCCAAAATTCGATAAGCATCGAATCGCGAAATGGCTATAATGTTTGCATAATGGAGATGCACATGTTACAAACGCCTTCGAGGCAGGCTCGGCAGCCTTCGATTGCCTGGCTTCCCACCTTCTTCGGGGTCCTCTTGCTGCTCTTGGCCTGTTTGGGCTTGTTCCTTCTCTTCTTGAATCGCGATGTACCTAAATCGGACCGTTGGGGTTTTTGGGGGTTTCAGTCCCTTATGGCCGTGATGGGGACCCTGTCGGGTATGCTGATTGTCCGGCGTTATCCCCGACATCCTATCGGTTGGATGCTGCTGGGCACGGGTCTGTTCTCCGCGCTTACGGGTTTGAGTGAGGAATTCGCCCTATACACCCTGTACCGTCGACCGGGGCTGCGCGGTCTGGGCATCCTCGTGTCTGGGCTTTTCAACTGGATGTGGGTGCTCTCCTATGCCTTGATGGCCATTTTCATTCCCCTTTTCTTTCCCAACGGTCGTTTACTGACCTCCCGGTGGCGGGTGGTGGCTTGGCTGGGTGGGATTTGGGTCTTGGCGGGAAGCGCCTGGATGATCCTGATGCCCGGCTCCCTGCCCAATAATGGCGATGTGGAGAATCCCTTTGGCCTGGACATCCTGCGAAGTTCCCTGGTTATGGATTACGACCCTCGGGTGTTGATTCCCCTGATGGGCATGTTTCTGATGATGGCCGCGGCTCTTTCTCTGGTCTTGCGCTACCGCCGGGCTCGGGATGTAACCACCCGGCAGCAAATCAAGTGGGTGATGTATGCGGCCTTGCTCATGCCTTTTGCCGGTATGTTGGGCCAGTTGAGCGGACCGGTGGCCAATGGAGCGTTGGTCCTTTCCGCTGCGGCCATGCCCGCGGCTTTCGTGCTGGCGGTACTTCGTTACCGGCTGTACGACATCGACCTGCTCATCAGCCGTACCGTGGCCTACGCCGTGCTCACCGCATTTGTATTGGGGGTGTACGCGTTGGGTGTGGCCGTTACGAGCACCCTGGCCCAAATTCAGGGCAATACCACGCTCGCTCTGGCCATGGCCGTCCTGGCTGCGGTCCTCTTTCTCCCTCTGCGCACCCGGTTGCAGCGGGAGGTGAACCGCCTGCTCTTCGGTCAACGAGATGCGCCTCTGGAGGTGCTTTCGCAATTGGGTCGGCGCATGGAATCTGCGGTTTCACCGGAGGACATGCTCGCGGCTTTGGTGGAGACGGTGGCCCGAGCGCTGAAGTTGCCCTACGTGGCCGTGGTGCTGGACGAACAGGAGGACGCTACCCCGGTGGCCGAATTCGGACGGCCTACCCCATCCCCCCAGACCTTCCCTCTGGTCTACCGCGGGAAAAGCGCGGGCCGATTGTTGGTGGCCGCCCGCCATCCGGGGGAAGCCTTTCATGAGGCGGACCTGGCCCTGCTGGAGAGCATCGCCCGCCAAGCCGGTGCGGCCGCGCACGCGGCCCGTCTCACCGCGGACTTGCAGCGTTCCCGGCGGCGCCTGGTGGAGGCCCGGGAGGAGGAGCGCCGTCGTTTACGTCGGGACCTGCACGATGACCTGGGGCCTCGCCTGGCCAGCATGACCCTGACCATTGAGGCCATCGCGCGGTTGGTCGAGCGGGACACATTCCAGGCAATGGCCATGTTGTACCAGTTGAAGGAACAGATTCAGGTGGCCGTCCGGGAAATTCGCCGTTTGGTGTACGACCTGCGTCCACCCACCCTGGACGACCTGGGTCTGACCGCCTCCTTGCGAGAGTGCGCTGCCCGTTACGCGCTTAGCGGCGTGCACATCACCGTAGAGGCGCCCGACCCCCTGCCTCCCCTGCCTGCAGCGGTGGAAGTGGCTGCTTTCCGCATCGCCCAGGAGGCCATGACCAACGCGGTGCGCCACGCAAGGGCCAGCGCATGCCGGGTCACGCTGTGTCCCGAAGCGGACCATCTGCGCGTCACCGTGGAAGACGACGGCCGAGGACTGCCCCAGCCACTGGAACCCGGTGTGGGACTGCGCTCCATGCAGGAGCGGGTCGACGAATTGGGTGGCCGTTTTTCCCTGGAACACCGAGCCGGCGGAGGCACCGTGGTGCAGGCCTGGCTTCCCTGGGAAAAGGGGGATAGGCCATGACGACCGCGCGCATCCGCGTGCTCATCGCCGACGACCATCCTGTCTTTCGTTTTGGTCTGCGGGCCTTGTTGACGGGTGAGCCCGATATGGACATCGTAGGCGAGGCCACGACAGGCCAGGAAGCCGTGACACTGGCCTTGCAGCATCGTCCCGATGTGGTGCTTATGGACCTGAACATGCCCGGGCTCAATGGCATGGACGCGACACGGCGCATCCGTGCCCAGGCCCCCGAAGTGGCGGTGCTGGTGGTGACCATGTTCGACGACGACAGCGTGTTCGCCGCCATGCGCGCCGGCGCTCGAGGATATTTGCTCAAAGGCGCAGAGGCCGAAGAGACCCTGCGCGCCATCCGGGCTGTAGCCCATGGTGAGGCGATTTTCAGCCCCGCGGTAGCCGACCGTATCATGACCTACTTCGCCCAGATGGCCCGCCACCCTGCCCGTATGGCCTTCCCTGAACTTACCCTCCGGGAACGGGAAGTCCTGGCCCTCATCGCCAAGGGTCTGACCAACCGGGCCATCGCGGAACGGCTGGTGCTTAGTGAGAAAACGGTACGCAATCACGTGTCCAATATTTTCGCCAAGTTGCAAGTGGCCGATCGCGCCGCGGCTATCTTGAGAGCCCGTGAAGCGGGTATGGTGGATGAGTGAGTGAGGGAGCCGAAGCGCCCGTCAGAAATGGTGCATTTGGACTACAAATCCTCGTCATCAAGCCCGGTTTTGTTCCTCCTGAGACCCGCGACTTGTGGAGCCCAGGCGGTTTTCATGTTCTAACAAAGGCTGTTGCAAAGACGCATTTCCACGTTGTTGGAGTAGGTCTGACCAGGTACGGGACCGAAGGAGAGAGAAGAGATAAAACAAGCAGCGGCGAAGCCGCTGCTTGTTTTATCTCTCTTTTTCTCGCGGTCCTGGAGTCGCGGAGGCCTATGCGAAGGCATCTTTGATCCGCCAGGACAAACAAGTAGCGTCCGAAGCCTCGATGATGAGAATTTGAAAAACGCCTGTGTGGAGACCGGTTATAATGGGGGCGGCGGAGAGGGTCTTCCGCCGAGCCTGTTGAATGTGGATGGACGATGCGGAACCGGCTTTCTGCATTTTGGCCGGAGGAGGATGACCGATGAAAGAAGCCGTGGTATCCCCCCATGCACCGAAGGCCATCGGGCCTTATTCCCAGGCAGTGAAGGTGGGCCCCTGGGTGTTTTGTTCCGGCCAGTTGGGTATGGACCCGGAGACGGGCCAGTTGGTTCCTGGTGGCATCGAGGCCGAAACCCGACAGGCCCTGACCAACTTGCAGCGTGTGCTGGAGGCTGCCGGAGCCTCTCTGGACCACGTGGTCAAGGTCACGGTGTTCCTCCAGGATATCGGCGATTTCGCCAAGATGAACGAGGTCTATAGCACTTTCTTCCGGGCACCTTACCCTGCGCGAGCAGCCGTTCAGGTGGCGGCCCTTCCTAAAGGCGCTCGGGTGGAAATTGAGGCCATCGCCTACCTGGGCGAATGAAGGTCAACCCCGCTTCCCAGGAGGGAGGACGATGACCCAAAAACGGGAAACCTATCCGGTGGTGGTGGCGGGCGTACGGCGGGACCTGCCCCTGTTCGAGGTCAAGCCGGGGCTGCGTATCGCGGTGTTGAACATCCTGGGTGATGTGGAACTCACCGAAGCGGCCGCCGCGGCCCTGGCCGAACGCCTGAAGGACCAGGACTTCGACGTCCTGGTCACGGCGGAGGCCAAGAGCATTCCCCTGGCCCATGCCCTGGCCCGTCGCCTAAACAAGCCCTACGTGGTCCTGCGCAAGACCTACAAGCCCTATATGGGTGAGGCCCTGCAGGCGGAAACCCTGTCCATCACCACGGGGAAACCCCAGACCCTGTACCTGGACGAGAAGGACCGTCCCTTGATTCAGGGGAAAAAGGTCGCTCTGGTAGACGATGTCATCAGCACCGGTTCCACCTTGCAGGGGATGCGCATGGTGGTGGAAAAGGCCGGAGGCCAGGTGGTGACCCAGGCGGCCATCTTCACCGAAGGCGAACGGGCCAAGTGGGCGGATATCATCGCCCTGGGTCATCTGCCCCTGTTCTTCGACGAAGAAGCCAAGGAGGGCTGACCCTCGCCCCGGGTTGTCTCGTATCCCCAGTCCCCTGGAAACTCGAAAGCCCCCGCCTGTGCGGGGGTGGTCTTTATTTCGGCATCCGATAACCGGGAGAGAGACCCATGACCGAACGCATTCCCGTCGCCGTGCTCGGAGCCACCGGGATGGTGGGCCAGCGCTTCCTTCAATTTCTGGACGGTCACCCCTGGTTTGAAGTGGTGGCCCTGACGGCCTCCGAAGGCCGGGTGGGTCGGCGCTATCGTGAGGTTGTGGATTGGCGCCTCCCGCAGCCCATGCCCGTCTGGGCCGAGGATATGGTGTTGGGACCCACGTCGCCAGCGGGTGTGGGTGAGGCCCGGTTGGTGTTCTCCGCGCTGCCTTCGGGGGTGGCGCGAGAGGCGGAGCCCCAGTTCGCGGCCCGAGGGATTTGGGTGTGCTCCAATGCCTCGGCCTATCGCCGGGAGCCGGATGTTCCCCTCCTGGTACCCGAGGTGAACCCGGACCATATCGTGCTCATCGAACGGCAGCGACGCGAACGGGGGTGGCCCGCGGCCATCATCACCAATCCCAACTGTACGACCACGGGGCTGGTCATTGCCCTGGCGCCTCTGCATCGGTCCTTTGGCCTGAAGTGGGTCTTCGTGGCTTCTTTGCAGGCCCTTTCCGGTGCGGGTTATCCCGGGGTGCCTTCCCTGGCCATTCTGGACAACGTGATTCCGCATATTCCGGGCGAGGAAGACAAGGTGGAGTGGGAACCCCGGAAGATTTTAGGCGCGCTGGAGGGCGAAGAGGTCCGCTTGGCCGATGTGACCTTGAGCGCGCATACCCACCGGGTGCCCGTGTGGGACGGCCACACCCTGGCGGTGAGCGTGGCCTTGGCGCGTCCCGCCTCTCTGGACGAGGTGGTGGCGGTCTTGGAGGGCTACGAAGCCCCGGCGAGCACACGGGACCTGCCCAGCGCGCCCCGTCCCGTCATCGCGGTACGCACTGAACCCGACCGGCCCCAGCCCCGCCTGGACCGGGACACTGGCCGGGGGATGACCACCGTGGTGGGCCGGGTGCGTCCCGACCCTCTGGGCCATGTGAAGTTCACCGTGTTGAGTCACAACACCATTCGGGGTGCGGTGGGCGGCGCGGTGTACAACGGCGAGTGGCTGGCCCGATACTTGGGCTGGCGGTAGGTCTGGAGGGAGGACGGGTCCGTCCTCATCTTTCGTGATGTCCTTCTCCCAGTTGGCGTTCGACGCGCCACGTTTTCGGAACCCGTTCCATCCAGGTGCGGACGTAAGCCTGTCCCAGGGCAGTGAGTTCGGGATAGAGGTCCTGGGGCGGCTCCTTCTCCAGCACCGCAGGCAGGGGTTTGGTCGCCCAGTGACGAAGCAGAGTCCAGGTGCGGTCGGAAATCCAGGGCATCTGGGGGCCGCGACACCCATCGCACACCACGCCGCCGCCTCGAGGGTCGAAAGCCTTGGGCTCGCCCAGGCGGAGGGGTGTGCCGCAACGGTGACAGCGGTCCCATTCCGGTCGGTAGCCCGCCAGGCTGAGGATTTTCCATTCGAAGATGCGGGGCACCCATTGGGGCCCGTAGGGCAGACGGGCGATGGCTTCCAGGGCCTGGCCCAGGAGGGGTTCCAGGCCGGGGAGGCGTTCCCCTTCAGGGACGAGGCGAAGCACCAGTTCGGCCACATAACTCGCGGCCGCGTACGCGTGCATATCCGTCCGCAGTTGAGGAAACCAGGTTTGCGTCTGGGCCTGGGTGAGAATCCACCAGGACTGGCCCCGGGCCAGGGTCATGTGGACCCGTTGGAAGAGTTGTAAGTGTCCTCCTTTCCGGGACGTGACCTTACGGGCGCCTTTTGCCAGCACCCGGATACGGCCCAGGCCCTTCGTGTAGACATCCAGCCACAAGTCGGCTTCGCCGAACGGCTGACGCCGAAGCAACCATCCGACGTCGGTGCGGGTGCGCAGTCGTGGGGACATGTCCACCTCGGAGGCCTGTCCCTGGCTCAGGACGTCAGGGCGTTGAGGGCCTGCATGAGGCGATGGGCCGCGGCCTGGGTACGCTCCGGGGGCAGAGCGTAGGAGAAGCGAATCCATGCTGCGCCGTCAGGGGAGAAGAACACTCCGGGTACGATGGCGATGCCGTGTTCCTCGGCCAGGTACTGGCCCAGGGGTTCACTGGTCTCCCATCCCCGCGCCTGAAGCCATTTCCCCACGTGGATGAAGGCGTAGTACCCGTTCCCCATAATGAACGTGAGGCCTTGTTCCTCCAGAAAGCGGCGCAGCCAGCGACGGCTCGCATTGGTGGGCTCAATGATGGTACGGGCCGCTTCCCGGTAGCCCATCTCAATGGCCGCCTGGGCCACGGCCATGGCGAAGTAGGAGGGAATGGTGCTGTGGGAGGCCCGGGAGGCGATGAATTTGATGACTTTTTGGGAAGCCGTGAGCCAGGCCATACGGATGTTGGACCCTCCCAGGCTCTTGGTAATGCCGTCCAAAACCATGAGCCGCTCCCGCCGTTCCGGTTCAAAGGCCCGGAGCAGGGCGTTGAGGTCGTACGGCTCGCCTTCGGTCACGTGGTGATAAATCCAGTCAAAGAGTACGAAGGCCGCGCCCAGGTCCAGGGCCTTGTGCGCCAGGGCGATTTGTTCGTCCAGGGTCAGGGTGTGCCCCGTCGGGTTGTCGGGACTGGTGATGATGAGCGCGGCCACCTTCCGCCCGTACCGGGCCGCGTACTCGAAGGTGACTTCCAGGGCTTCTGGGGTATAGGCCCAGGCCTGTTCGGGCCGGCCCGGAGCCCGCAGCACATTGGCGCCTACACCATAGGGACCCCAGTTGTAGGAGAGCCAGGGAACGCGGGTGGTGATGACCACGTCGCCCTGGCGGCCGTGTCCCAAGGCCAGCATGGCCTGATAGGCCTTGACCAGCACATCCCGTCCTCCGGCGCCTAACGCGATGTTCTGGGGTCCCCATCCCAGGGCCGGGTCCAGTTGCCAGTACTGTTCCGCAATCAGGCGGCGGATGGGCTCCGGCCCGATGGGCAGGACATACTTGGTGCCCATGGCCAGTTGCAGTTCCAGGGCCCGTTCCAGGATGGGCCGGGGAACACCGTCCAGACTGGCGCCGCCATCGCCTTGCGAGGCATCGTACGCTTCTTGATCGGGGTGTTTTTCCTGGAATTTCCGCAGGGCGTCCCGGATGGTGAACATGCGGGACGGCGGAATGGGATACATGCGTTGCAGGTGGTCGCTCACGGGTACCAGATGCTGTTCCGGTACGGCGAACACGGGAACATCGGGGGATAAGGCCATGGTACGACCTCCTATAAGCACGAGTGATAAAGTTGGGATACGGGGGAGGAGGCCGGAAGGTCGCCATGGGATTGGGCCGTCGAGCCCCATGCGGAGTACACCTCCGGCCTCCCCCAAACTCCTATGAGTTGCTTGGGCCATCGAGCCCCAATGAACCG
>WFVP01000395.1 GCA_015491595.1 Anaerolineales bacterium | reverse complement strand
TGCGTGTATCTTACGAGTCCTTTACGCTTTCCTTACGCCCGTCCTGCTTCCCCTCACCCCCATTGACAAACACCTCCTCGACCCGGGCCGTCAATCGCCCGCGATACAGGCGGATGCGCACCCGTTCCCCAGTCCGAACCTGGGTCGCCTCCCGCACCAGACGGCCGGTTTCGTCCAGCACCCAGGCATACCCCCGGCGCAACGGCCCCCGGGGGTCCAATCCACGCAAGCGTTGCTCCCAGCCGTCCAGGCGCAAACGCTCCCGTTCAAGCCGATGGGCCATGGCCCGGACCATTCGGCGGGAAAGTTCGTCCAGGCGCAGCCGCTCCTGACGCAAGGCATATTCCGGCGACACCCGCTCCAGGCGCCGGGCCCATCCATCCAACACCTGTTCCCGAAATCCCAACCCGCGCGCCATAGCCTGCAACAACCGGGTCCGTAGATGCTCCAGATGACGCAACAACGCCCTCCGGTCCGGCGTGGCCATCTCCGCCGCGCCAGTGGGCGTGGGCGCGCGCCGGTCCGCGGCAAAGTCCACCAGGGTGAAGTCCGTCTCGTGTCCCACGCCCGTTACCACCGGAATGGGCGACGCGGCCACAGCCCGCACGACCCGTTCGTCGTTGAAGGCCCACAGGTCCTCCAGAGAACCGCCGCCCCGGGCCAGGATGATCAGGTCCGGCGCGGCCTGAATCATGCGCTCCAGGGCCTGCACCACCTGTTGCGGCGCATCCTCGCCCTGCACCAAGGTCGGAGCCAGCCACACCTCCACCAGGGGATAACGCCGGCGCAGGGTGTTCAAAATGTCCCGCAACGCCGCGCCGGTCAAGGACGTCACCACCCCGATGACCCGGGGAAAGGCGGGCAGGGCTTGCTTGCGATGGGCGGCGAACAGGCCTTCGGCTTCCAGCCGGGCCTTGAGGCGCAAAAAGGCCTGAAACAAGGCCCCTTCCCCCAAAGGACGCACCTGGTCCACGTAGAGCTGATACGTCCCCCGAGGGCCGTAGATGTCCAGATACCCATGGACCTCCACCGCCCGCCCCTGCTCGGGCGGGACCTCCAGTCCGTCCACATGCTCCCGCCACACCACACAGCGGATTTGGGCCCGTTCATCCTTCAAGGTGAAGTACACGTGACCCGAGGCAGGACGGGAAACGGTGGACACCTCCCCGCGCACCCACAGGTCCTGCAGGGCTTCCTGGCTGTGCACCAGGGCCTGCAGGTAGCGGGTCAGCTGGCTGACGGTCCAGGCCTCGCCCGTGGGCAAATTCACGATGACCTCCCCAGGGGATTCTCCGACGTTCCGGTCGCCTCAAGTATACCGGTTTCCCCCCTTCTCCCATGGGTTCCAAGAAGTGTTTTGGTCCGGGAGAAGGACATAAAAGGGATGCGGCGACGGCTTCGTCGCCGCTGCATCTTTATTCTGCGGTCCCGTACCCGATTAGGACTATGCGAGATATGGATATGCGCCAGTATCCTGTTCGCCCTTCCCCAAGGCCTCGCTCCCCGCGTATAATGGGAGCATCTCCGGTACCGAGGAACAGACCCCATGCCCCTACGGCTCCTGCTGCTCCAGGCCCGGGAACCCGGCGACCCGGTACGCCACGAAGAGCGTCTGGCCTTCGCCCAGAAAACCCGACTGCCGCTGGAAGCCATCGACACGCACGACCTGCTCCAGGGACCCCCGTCCTGGCGCCAGGTTCGGACCTACGACGCCCTCCTGGTGGGCGGCAGCGGCCGGTTCAACATCTCCGACGGCAGCCTGCCCCACCTGGAGGAGACGCTGGACTTCATACGGCAGGTGGTGGCCGAAGGCTACCCCATGTTCGCCTCCTGTTTCGGGTTCCAGCTGCTGGTCGCGACCATGGGCGGTACCATCGTGCGGGATGAAGCCCGGGCCGAAGTGGGCACCTTTCGGGTCTGCCTGACCCCCGAAGGTCAGCGGGACGAGCTCTTCTCCCGGCTACCCACCTGCTTCCAGGCCCAGCTGGGCCACAAGGAACGGGTGGAGGTCTGGCCCGCCTCCCTCCTCCACCTGGCTTACTCGGAACGCAGCCGGTATCAGGCCCTGCGCGTGCCCGGAAAACCCATCTGGGCCACCCAGTTCCATCCCGAACTGGACCGGGAGAGCAACTTGAAGCGTTTCCAGCGGTACGAGGCCCTCTACATTCAAACCTTCGGAGAACAGGGATACCGGGCTATTCTGGCCCACTTCCAGGAGAGCCCCCATACCGAGGTGCTGCTCCCCGGGTTCCTCCAACAAGTCTTCGGTCCGCGATACTCGGCGAAGGGGGGATGACCATGGCGCCATCGCCCTTGCGCGCCCGTTACCGCTGGCGTCTTCCCCAAACCGAGGCCGTCGAGCACGAGCTGGGCAACATCCCGCCGGTGTTGCGTCAGGTGTTGCTGAACCGGGGGTTCACCTCCTACGCCGAGGCCAAGACTTACC
>WFVP01000394.1 GCA_015491595.1 Anaerolineales bacterium | reverse complement strand
TGGACATACCCGGTGGGCCACCCATGGCGAACCCATCGACCGGAACGCCCATCCCCATGTGAATCCCGCCCGGACCATCGCGGTGGTGCACAACGGCATCGTGGAGAACTTCCTGTCCTTGCGGGAAGAGCTGGAAAGCGAGGGGGTGCGCTTTCAATCCGACACGGACACCGAGGTCATCGTGCATCTCATTGACCGTTTCGTCGCGGCCGGGCGCTCATTGGTGGACGCTACCCGGGAGGCCCTGCGCATCCTCAAGGGCTCCAATGCCATTGTGGTGCTCTCGGCCCTGGAGCCCGACAAGCTCATCACCGCGCGTTTGGGCAACGCGGGCGGCATCGTCATCGGCTTCGGCGAGGATGGTGAAATGTTCGTGGCCTCGGACCTGCCGGCCCTGCTGGAACACACCCGACGGGTGGCCTTCCTGGAGCCGGGGCAGATGGCCGTGGTGACCCGGGACGGCGCTCGCATCTTCACCCTGGAAGGCGAGGAGGTGCCGGTTCAGGTCACCACCGTGCCTTGGGATATCTCCGCGGCGGAAAAGGGTGCTTACAAGCACTTCATGCTCAAAGAAATCCACGAGCAACCCCGGGCCCTCATGGACACCATCGCGGGTCGGGTGGACGTGCGCACCGGCGAGATTTCCTTCTCCACCCTGCCCCTTGCGGAGGATTTCGCCCGGCGTTTGACCAAGATTCACATGACGGCCTGTGGTACCGCATACCACACCACCCTGGTGGGCAAGGTGCTCATCGAACGACTGGCCCGCATTCCCGTGGAAACCATGATTGCCTCGGAGTTTCGCTACGCGGACCCCATCATTGACGAGGACATGGTGCTCCTGGCCGTGTCCCAGTCGGGGGAAACCGCGGACACCCTGGCGGCCATGCACGAGGGCAAGCGCAAAGGCGCGACCCTGTGGGCCATCGTCAACGTCATCGGTTCCCAGGCCATGCGCATGGCCGACGGCTACATCTCCATGCAGGTGGGACCGGAAATCAGCGTGGCTTCCACCAAGGCGTATACCGCGCCCCTGGTGGACCTGTACATGCTGGCCATCCTGTTAGCCGACCTGCGTGGACGTCTCACACCGCAACAACGCAAGGAACTGGTGGGGCATTTGCAATACCTGCCCGGCTGGGTGGAGCAGGTGCTGGCCCGGGAGGACGAAGTCTACCGGGTGGCCCGCAAGTACATGCGCATGAAGAACGCCCTCTACCTGGGCCGGGGTATCAACATGGCCACGGCTTACGAGGGCGCGCTCAAGCTCAAGGAGATTTCCTACATCCACGCCGAAGGTTACCCCGCCGGGGAGATGAAGCACGGTCCCATTGCCCTGCTGGACGAAGACATGCCCGTCATCGCCGTGGTTCCCCAGGACCCCTGGTACGACAAGATGATCAGTCAGGTGGAGCAGGCCAAATCCCGGGGCGCGCCCGTGATTGCAGTGGCCACGGAAGGAGATGAACGCATTGCGGACGTGGCCGATGAGGTGTTCTGGATTCCCCCGGTTCCCTGGATGCTCACCCCGGTGGTGGCCATCGTGCCGTTGCAGCTTTTCGCCTACTACATCGCCGCGGAACTGGGTCTGGACGTGGACCAGCCCCGGAACCTGGCCAAGTCGGTCACCGTGGAGTAGCGGCCCGCCGGGCCCTGTCCGGAATGTTGGAGGACCATGAAGGGGACAGCGCCGCGGCGCTGTCCCCTTTTTCTATGGCCTTCCTTTGGCGCGTCCGGGATTGGGGGTGCTCGCTTCACGAGGTCGACGAAGAGGATAGGGTATCCAGCCGTTCCTCCAGAAAACGCATCAGGGCTTCGAGGGAAGTGAAAATATGGGCTTCCTCGGTGGAAGGGATTTCCAGCCGAAAACGCCATTGGGGTCCATCTTCCCGATGGACCTGCCAGCATCGGAGGACGAAGATTTGCGTGGGGAGACCCAGTTTCATGTGCTTACCCTCTCCATCCTGAAATGCAAGGCGTTCTCCTGACGCCGTGTGTGCCATAGCGACAGGAAATTGGTATCCTTACAGTATCCCTCCAGCGTGAAAACAGCGTGAAAAGCGCGCGAGGTTAGGGATTGTGGCGGCGTCCACCCTGCGCTTACGTGTACGGCTTTTGGGTTGGCCCCAGGTCTTCTTGGTCGAAGGCGACGAGGAGCGGCCGCTGGACCTGCCGGGAAACAAACCCCAAGCCATCCTCTACTACCTGCTGATGGCGCCGGGACCGGTTTCCCGGGATACCCTGATGTGGCTCTTCTGGCCCGAATCCGACATGCACCGGGCCCGCACCAGTTTGCGCAACGCCCTCTACCAGCTACAAAAAAGCCTGCCCCCCGAAGCGCTGGAAGTGAACCGGCAAAGCGTGGCCCTGTCTTCCCGCTATCGGTGGGAGGTGGACGTCCGCCAGGTTCAGGATTTGCTTCAGGACAGTCCCACCCTGGACCGTCTGCGGCAGGCCGTGGCCCTCTATCGAGGGGACTTCCTGGAGGGCTTCCACGTCGCGGACGCGCCCGAATTCGCCCATTGGCAGACCAGCATGGCCCAGCAGCTGCGGGTCCAGATGCTGGAAGCCCTGGACCGGGGCCTGCGGGATGGACTGGCCCGGGGACGCTGGCGGGACGTGGAGGCCCTGTTGCGCTTCGCCGTGGCCCTGGAGCCCTGGCGGGAGGACTTCTACTACACCCTCATTCAGGTCCTCATGTGGCAGGGGAAATACACCGCGGCCCTCAAGGTCTACCAGCAGTGTTGCGCCCGCCTTCAGGAAGAGTGGCAGGCGGACCCCGGACCGGAACTGGAGGCGTTGGTGGCGCATATCCACCACCGGCGGCGCCATCCGCCCGCCTTCCGGGTCCCCGACCTGCCTCTGCCCCTCATCGACCGGGAAGAGGATTTGGAGGCGCTGTGCGCCCTCCTGCAGGAATACCGTCTGGTCACCCTGGTCGGGCCCAACGGCGTGGGGAAGACCATGCTGGCCCTGGCCTTCGCCCATCACCATCGGCACCGGTTCGCCGACGGCGTGTACTTCGTCTCCCTTGAGGACGTGCGGGACGCCGACGCCGTGCCCGCGGTGGTGGCCATGGGCCTGGGTCTGACGTCCGAAGGAGACGCCTCTCTGCAGCAAATCCTGACCGCGCACTTATCGTCCCGGGAGATGTTGTTGATTCTGGACAACATGGAACACGCCCGTGGGGCGGCCCCTCTCCTGGCCGCTTGGTTGCGGGCGTCTCCCGGGTTGCGGGTGGTGGTGACTTCCCAGGAGCCCCTGGGCCTGCGCCACGAACGGGTGTACACGGTGCGGCCCCTTTCCTACCCCTCGGAGTACCAGGCGCCCCCGCCGGAGACGTACGGCGCCGGCCGCCTGTTGCTGGCCTTGTGGAAGCGCTTCGTCCCCGCTCCGGAGCCCGGGCCGGAGGACGCGGGCGCCATCGCGCAGTTGTGTCGGTTGCTGGAGGGGTTGCCCCTGGCCCTGGAACTGGCGGCCATGCAGCTGCGTCACCGCCCCCTGGCCCGCCTGGTGGCGGATTTGGAGCGTGATTTGGACGTGTTGCAGGCTGCCTGGCCCCAGGCGCCCGCGCGCCACCGCAGTCTGCGCACGTTGTTCGAGCACTTGTGGGCTTCGTTGATCGCGGATGAACAGGCGGCCCTGTTGCAGTTGAGCGTGTTCGCCGGACCCTTTACCCTGGAGGAAGCTCAGGAGGTCACGGGCCTGTCCTCCGTTGAGGTGCATCGGTTGGTCACCCGGGGCCTGGTGCAGCCCGTGCTGGATTGGCCCCAGGGGTTCCATCTGCATCGGGTGTTGCGGACGTACATCCGGGAGAAATGGCCGGAGGCCGAACACCCGCGGGCGGCCCGTCATGCCCACGTCTTCCTCACCTGGTTGGGCCGCTTTCCTGAGGAACTTTCCCCCGCTGACCTGCAGCGCCTGTACCCCCGACGGCGCAATCTGGAAGCTGCCTGGCTTTGGGCCGCCCGACATCGGGCCTGGGCCCTGCTGGAGCAGGCGCTGGACCCGTGGCAGGCTTTCTTCGAGGTCCAGGGGTTGTACGCCGAGGGTGCCCGGGTGTTCGCCGAAGCCCTTCGCCTCTTGGCGCAGGAGGACCATCCCCTCCTGGGCCACCTGTATGCCCGGGGGGCCGCGCTGTCCTTCCGGCACGGTCACCTGCGAGAGGCGTTGCGTCTGGCCCAGGAAGCGCTGGGACGCCTTCCCGAGGACGACCTGGACGGACGCCTGTTCACCCAAAACGTGCTGGGGGTGATTTACCTGCACCTGGGAGAGTTCCCCCAGGCGATGGCCGTGCTGGAGGAGGTAGTCCGTCGTTCTCAGGCGGCGGGAAGGACCTACGAACACATCAAAGGCCTGATTAACCTGAGCAGCGCGTATCTGCGCACGGGACGCTACCGGGAGGTGCGTCCGTTGCTGGAGCAGGGTTTGGCCCTGTGTCAGCAGGTGGGCGACCGACCGGGCGAGGGGTTCTTCCATTTGCACCTGGGCAACCTGGCCCTGCTGGAGCAACGTTGGGACGAAGTGGAACCCCACTTGCGGGCGGCCCTCGCGGTGGCTCAGGAGACCGGCTGGCGCCATTTCGAGATGCATGCCTGGGTGGGCTTGGCCGCGGCCTGGGCCTTACAAAACGGTCCCTCGAAGGACATCGCCGAGGCGGCCCGGCGCGCGGTGGACCTGGCCCGGGAGATGGGCGACGGCGTGACGGAGGCCCGGGCCCTGGGCTGGTTGGCGTGGGCGCAGCATCGGGAGGGGGACCACGCGACGGCCTGGCGGACCCTCACGCAGGCCCTGGACGACCTGGAGGAGGAAGCCAAGCCCACGCGTATGCACCTGATGGCCATCGCGGCCTACATGTGGGCCCTGCAGGGCGCGGTGGACCGGGCCGCGGCCCTGGCGCATTACGTCGCCCAGCATCCCGCGACGGAGGCTCCCACCCGGGAGCGGGCCCGGATGTTGCTGGCCATGCTTCCTGTTTCCCCTTCTTCTTCCACCGACGAACCGCCTCCGGTGTGGCCGTGAACCCGAAACTCCAACCCCAAAAGATGCGCCCCGGACGGAGTGGACGTCCGGGGCGAGAGCAGGGTGTGGGGGTCCCACCTTTGTGGGTGGTGGGCGGTCCCTCAAGCGCTGGATGCCATCTCCAGGGGCGGCCGGTAGGTACCTTTGAAGCGGTACACGGACGCGGTCAGGATGGGGTAGAGCATGACGAGGTCGTAGGCAATCCAGAAGAGGTTGATGACGATGCCGGCCACGTCGTGGCGCCATCCCAGGGCCACCGCGCTCACCCCATAGAGGCCGCTGAGGATTTGCAACACGATGACGGACAGCTGCGGCCAAATCAGGGTGATGTAGACCCCGGAACGGCGCACCTTGGGGGTCACCTGGAAGCGAATGCGCTGTCCGCCGAAGACGGTGAGCACGGCCTGAATCCAGATGGGGAACAGGGCCAGGTTGTACTGTTCTCCCCGGAAGGTGCGCATGCCCCACGAGGCGAACTGGAACATCAACCAGTTGAAGGCCAGATAGGGCGCGATGCGGATGAGGAACTCGCCGGCGAAGGAGGTCACCGGTGGGATGCCAGTGAGGAGGTAGATGACGGGGGAGACCAGGTAAATCAGGGAGGCGAAGCCCGAGAAGTAACTATAGATGGTCATGAAGTACTGCAAGCGCTGGCCCCAGGTCAAGCCGGGCATGGTCAGGGGGTTGTAGTGGAGGAACACCTGCAGCGTCCCCACGGCCCAGCGGAAGCGCTGGCGGAGCGCGCTGCCCAGGTCCTCAGGCGCCAGGCCGAAGGCCAGGATTTCGGGGTGGAACACCGACTTCCAGCCCAGGGCGTGGAGCTGGAGCGCGGTGGCCATGTCTTCCGTAACCGTCAGCGTGTCTACGGGCTGCACGTCCAGGGCCTCGCCCATTTCCAGGGCCAGGAGCTGCTCCGTCTCCCGGTCCAGGCCAATGGTCTCCGCGGGCGGGGCGGCAATGCCCACCAGTTCGCTGGCCAGGGCGTCGAGGCCGCTTTCAATGGCCTGGCGCACGTCCCGGACCACCTTCACGTCCATGACTTGGGCCACGGGCGCTTCGCCGGCTGCGACCAGAGCGGTCTGGGCCTGGCCTTCAAGGTAACTGGGGGTGATGTCCTCGATGTCCGCCAGGGCCCGGGCGATGTCCTGCAGGTCGCCCAACACGATTTCCCGGCGGATGGCCTGGATGGCATTGTGGAACCGGGTCAGGATTTCTCCCAGGGGTTCCCGGCGTCGCAGGGCCTGCAGGGCTTCCTCCGCGGCCTGGGAAACCCGTCGGGCATGGCGCCGGTACCGGCGGGGGATGGATCGCCGGCCCGTCCGCAGGTCCAGGGTGACCCGGCTCAGGGCCTTCAGCACCCGATGCTCCACCAGTTGCACGTACCGCAGCACGCCCAGGTGCATCAGGGCTTCCCGGCGCATGACCGCGTTGGTGCCGCAGAAGAAGGCCGCGTTCCACCCGTCCTTGCCCTGTTGAATGGGGCCGTAGAACAGGGGCGCCTGGCTGGCGAAGGGGTCTTGCGCGGGCACGTTGTAGAAG
>WFVP01000393.1 GCA_015491595.1 Anaerolineales bacterium | reverse complement strand
TCCAGGGAGGGAACATGAGCACCGAAAACCCCAAACCCCGCAAAAAGACGAAGAAGGGGAGCGGACGTCAAGGAGGAGGCACCAAACTCGTTATCGTCGAATCCCCCGCCAAAGCCCGCACCATTGGTCGTTACCTGGGCAAGGGATATTTGGTGAAGGCTTCCATTGGCCACGTGCGGGATTTGTTACGTTCCCGCATGGCCGTGGACGTGGAGAACGACTTCAAGCCCACGTACCGGGTACCCAAGGAAAAGCGCCAGGTGGTGAAGGAGATTGCCCAGCTGGCCAAGAAGGCCGACGAAATCTACATCGCCACCGACCCGGACCGGGAGGGCGAGGCCATCGCCTGGCACCTGGTGGAGGCGGCCAAGCTGGACCCGGCCAAGGTCCGACGGGTAGTCTTCCACGAAATCACCAAGCCCGCGGTTCAGGAAGCCTTCGCCCACCCCCGGGACATCGACATGAACCTGGTCAACGCCCAACAAGCCCGGCGGATTCTGGACCGCCTGGTGGGCTACTCCCTCAGCCCATTGCTCTGGAAAAAGGTGCGCAGTCGTCTATCCGCAGGGCGGGTGCAATCGGTGGCCCTGCGTCTGGTGGTGGAACGGGAGCGGGAGATTCAGGCCTTCGTGCCCCAAGAATACTGGACCATTGACGCGGAGTTCCAACCGGAAGGGGTGGAGGCCCGTTACCGGGCCCGTCTGGTCAAGGTGGACGGTCAAGACCCCGAGCTTCCCAACGAGGAAGCGGTCCGGCCCCTGCTGAAGGACCTGGAGCAGGCGACCTACGTGGCCGTCAAGGTCAAGACGGGCCAGCGTCGTCGGCGTCCCGCCGCGCCCTTCACCACCAGTACCCTGCAGCAGGAAGCCTCCCGGAAGTTGGGCTTCTCCGCCCGTCAGACCATGGTCATCGCCCAGCAACTCTACGAAGGTCTCAACGTGGGGGAAGGCGGCAACACGGGCCTCATCACCTACATGCGCACGGACTCCACCAACGTCTCCGCCCTGGCCCAACAGGAGGCCCGCCGGTTCATCCAGGAGCGCTTTGGGGAGGAATATCTACCGCCCAAACCGCCCCAGTACAAAACCCGGGCCAAACGGGCCCAGGAGGCCCACGAGGCCATTCGTCCCACTTCAGTCTTCCGCACCCCCGAGAAGGTCAAGCCCTTCCTGACTCGGGAACAGTTCCTTCTGTACCAGCTCATCTGGCAACGCTTCGTGGCCTCCCAAATGACCCCAGCGGTGTACGACACCATCAGCGTGGAGGTGGAGGGCAAGGGCCAGGCCCATACGTACCTGTTCCGGGCCAGCGGTTCGCGCTTGCGCTTCCCCGGGTATCTGGTGGTGTACGAAGAAGCCCGGGACGAAGACGCGCAAGAGACCAAGGAACAGATGCTCCCGGAAGGCATCCGGGAAGGCCAGCGGCAACTCCTCCAAGCCCTGCACCCCGAACAGCACTTCACCCAACCGCCGCCCCGCTACACCGACGCCACCCTCATCCGCACCCTGGAGGAATACGGCATCGGGCGGCCCTCTACTTATGCTCCTATCCTGAGCACCCTGTTGGACCGGGGTTATGTGCGGCGGGAGAACAAGCGTCTGGTGCCTACAGAAACGGGCATGTTGGTCAGCGACCTCCTGGTCAAGCACTTCCCGGACATCATGGACGTGGGCTTTACGGCCCGGATGGAAGAGGACCTGGACCGCATCGCCGCGGGCGAGCGGGAATGGGTAGAGGTGCTGCGGGAATTCTACGGGCCCTTCCGGGAGCAGGTGCGCAAGGCCGAGGCCGTGATGCCCGAGCACAAGACCTTCGAGAAGGTGGGACGGAACTGTCCCCGGTGTGGCGGCGAACTCATCATCCGCTGGGGGCGCTACGGCAAGTTCATCAGCTGCAGCAACTTCCCTCAGTGCCGTTACACCGAGCCCTATGTGGAGAAGACCGGTGCCAAATGTCCCCAATGTGGAGGGGACCTCATCGTGCGCCGCACCCGCAAGGGTCGGATTTTCTACGGGTGTTCCAACTATCCCGAATGCGACTTTACCACCTGGAAACGCCCGCTACCTACGCCCTGCCCCTCCTGTGGGGGCCTGCTGGTTCAGGCC
>WFVP01000392.1 GCA_015491595.1 Anaerolineales bacterium | reverse complement strand
GTGTATCGGGACGACGAGAGCTGGGCCACGCCCTACTGAAGGCGCTCCCCTTTCCGGCCGGGAAACGCGAGACGCGGGCGGTCTTCGAACCGCCCGCGTCGTTTTTAACACCGAGGGTAGACGTCGCGTATCACGCCGTAGGCGGAGAGGCGCGCCTTTGGGGCACGCGGAAGGCCAGCAGGACCAGGCCAATGGCCAGCACCGCGAGCAGGCGGTAGGCCGAGGTGTATCCCGCCGAGCCCCCGCCGAAACTGGCCGCGACCGCGCCGATGACGGCCGCCGAGAGCATCTGGCCGATTTTCGTCACCACCGAAATCAGGGCCTGGGTGCTGGCCCGTTCCTGAGGGCTGCTCACCAGGAGCATCAGGTAGCGCACCGGCGCGCCCAGGAGCGCGGAGAGGCCCAGGCCGGTGAGCACCGCGGCGGGGTAGAAGCTGACCTGGGAGAGGGGAACCCAACCCAGAAGGGCGAGCCCCACCACCAGCATGCTGGTGCCCATGACCATGACCCGTCGCGGGCCGATGCGGTCCAGCAGAAAGCCGAACAGCGGCGCGCCGGCCGCCAGGCTCAGAGCCACAGGCACCAGCATGAAACTGGCCGTGTGAGGGGCGATGTCCAGGGCCACGACCAGCAGGGTGGGCAGGAAGGCCGCGCCCCCCTCCAGGACCCCGGCTCCAAAGGAGAGCCACAGGGTGAGGCGGGCCAGGGGATGACGCACACTGGACAGGGGAAAGACGGGGTCGGGCACGTTTCGCTCCCAGCGCAGCAACGCGAAGGCCAGACCCAGGCCCAGGAGGATGACCCCCCCTGCGCTTCCCTGGGTCAGGCTCTGGAGGGGGCGTTGCGCATCCAATTGGTTCAGGCCCAGGGTCCAGCTGGCCAGGGCCGCGGCCATGAGCAACGTGCCCACACCGTCCCAGGGCTTGGGTTGCGCGGCCCGGGTGGTAGGCAGCACTTTCCAGGCGGCGGGCACCAGGACCACGGCCAGGGGCAAGGGTCCCCAGAAAATCCACCGCCAGGAGAAGCGCAACAGGATGCCCCCGATGATGGGCCCCACGAGGAAGGCTAGGCCGAACACCGCGCCAATGAGGCCCAGGGTGCGGCCCCGGCGCTCTTCGGGAACCACGTCGCCGATGACGGCCGCGGCCACGGGGAAAATGCCGCCCGAACCGAAGCCCTGGACGGCGCGGCCCAGAATCAACCAAAAGATGGAAGGGGCCATGGCCGCGATGAGGGAACCCAGGACGAAGAGGAGTACGTCCAGGATGTAGATGGGACGGCGGCCGAAGCGGTCGGCCAGTTTGGCCATGATGGGTGTGCCCACCAGGTTCAGGAGCAGGTAAGCGGTGAAGACCCACGCCACCAGGCGGTCATTGGTGGCCAGGGCTTCCCGTATGGCCGGCAGTGCTGGACCGACGATGGCGATGTCCATCGCGGCCATGAGCACGCCCAGGAACAACACGGGGAGCAACCAGCGGGAAGGGGAGGATGCGGTGTTCAACGGTCGACTCCTCTCATGCGGGATTTTCCCGGCAGGTCTCCGGGTCTTGTCGCAGCCGACGGGCAATCAGGCGGTCCACTTTGCCCATGGGGTAGGCGTCCAGGTCGCGTAGCGGAACCCAGGCCACCTGCTGGCCTTCCTGGGGAGAGGGTTCGCCCTCGAGGAGTTGGGCGCACAGGGCATGCAAGGTGATGCGGAAGTGGGAGTAGGCATGGCGAAACGTGCCCAGGACGGGGCCGGCCTTTACCCGGATAGCCAGCTCTTCCTGGAGTTCTCGCTCCAGGGCCGCTTCTAAAGTTTCCCCCGGCTCCACCTTGCCGCCGGGGAATTCCCACAACCCGCCCAAAAGGCCGCCCTCGGGGCGCCGGGCCAGGAGCACCTTGGGGCCCCTTCGCACCACCCCCGCCACCACGGTGTAGTGGGGGATTTTCTTCTTCGGTGTCCGTCGGGGCCATTGGGTGGGCGCGCCCGAGGCGTAGGCGCGACACCATGGTCGCACGGGACAGCGCCCGCATTGGGGATGGCGCGGCAGGCAGAGGGTGGCCCCCAGGTCCATCAGGGCCTGGTTGTACGCGGCCGCCTGGCCGGCGGGCAGGTGCGCCTGGGCCATCTCCCATATTCGCCGTTCCCCCGTGGAGCGGTCGATAGGGGCTTCCAGGGCGAACAGACGGCTCAGGACCCGCTTGACGTTGCCATCCACCACGGCCACGTCCTTGCCGTAGGCGATGGACGCGATGGCCCGGGCGGTGTAGGGACCGATGCCCGGCAGGGTCTCCAGCGCTTCAGGCTCCTCGGGAAGGCGTCCGTCAAAACGCTCCATGACCTGACGGGCGGCCTCCCAGAGAAGCAGGGCCCGGCGGTAGTACCCCAGCCCTTCCCACACGGTCAGAACCTCCTGCGGGTCGGCCTGGGCCACGTCGGCCAAGGTGGGGAAACGGGCCATCCAGCGCTGGAAGTAGGGGCGCACCGTTTCGGTGCGGGTCTGCTGAAGCATGATTTCCGCCACCCAAACCGCGTAAGGGTCCGGACGTTCCGTCCGCCAGGGGAAGGTGCGACGATGCTCGTCGTACCAGGCCAACAGGGCCTGTACCCAGGGTGCCGTGGTCATGGAGGGGGGCCTCGTTTATCGGAAGAATTGGAAGGTGGGTTTATAGGGGACGATGCGATACCGATAGTTGGTGATGTACTGCTTGAGGCGGTGCTCCAGCTCCTTCCATTCGGGAGAGCGGAGGATTTTCTGAAGGTCTTCCAGCGAGGAAGCGCGAGCCGTTGCCAGAATTTGGGGATAGTCCCCATAGATGGTGAACCACGCCTCCTCGGGGTCCAGTCCCAGTTGTTGCAGGGCCGGGATGAACTCCTGGACGATGAATTCGAAATATTCCTGCTCGCGACCGGAACGAATGTCCCACATCATGATGAGTTTCACGGGTTGCGCAGAAGCCACGGCTGTTTTCTCCCTATACGTGGGGTTCCAGGATGACCACTTGGGGTTCGCTGGGCAGGGACGAGCGGCTGACCTTGAGCACCTCGACTTTACGAGGAGACGACTCACCCATGGCCTTGAGAAAACGGGCCAGAGGGGTAAGGGGAAGGGGGGTATGGGACGTCTTGTACGCCATGGGAATGATGATGGAGGGCTCCAAGAGGGAGAGCACATCCACGGCTTTGGCCGGTGTCAGACCGTTGTGCTGGCCGCCTACGGGGACCAGAGCCACGTCCACCGGTCCGATGCCCTCCATCTCCTTCTGGGTCGGCACGCGACGCAATCCGCCCAGATGGGCGATGGTCACGCCGTCGTACTCGAACACGAAGGTCACCCCGCGGGCCTGGGGCGCGTCGGGGTCCTGGAGTTGGACGCCGGTGATGAACACGCCTCCGATTTCATACTCGCCCGGCGCGTCCAGGACCTTTTTCACCCCCCGCAAGCCCTTGACGTGACCCTGTTCGGGGCCGGGACGGCTCACGGTGACCACATCGGTGCGGGTTTTCACGGGCTTGTAGCCCACGACGTTCGCGTCAAAAGGATCGGCCACTACCGTGGCCAATCCCCGTTGGCTTAAACGAAAACAGTAATGGCCGTACCATAGAATTTCCATATGGCCCTCCGGGGTAGGGATTATATCACAACGAAGGCTCCCCTGTTTCCGTCATCTGCGGTATTGCAAGCATACCCATTCCCCTTCCTGGGCGCGGTTCACCAGCGTCAAGCCCTGCCGCGCCGCAGCCCGTCGGACCAGGTCTTCCCGTTCTTCCAGGATGCCCGAGAGCACCAGGTATCCGGGGGAGGTCACCAGCCGGGCTAGCCCCTGGTCCAGGAGTTCGGCCAGGACCTCGGCGAAGATGTTGGCCACCACCACCGG
>WFVP01000391.1 GCA_015491595.1 Anaerolineales bacterium | reverse complement strand
GTGATGCCAGAGACTGCCCGCCAGGCCGGCCACGATTTGCGCGAGGATGACGGCCGGCACCACTTCCACCGGGGGATAGCCCATCAACAAAAGCAGGGAGCTCAACAGGGTGCCGTCCCCAATGCCGAACGCCACCCCGAAATATTCGCTGACTACGGCCAAGACCAGGAGAAACAGTCCCTGGGGAGAGGTCAGGAACGCCATCATCGTCCCATCCCAGCCCGCCGGCTATCCCGAAGTCCACCTTGCCGCGTCCGGCCCCGCGCTTACGTCAGCAGCCCGCGCTTGCGCAATTCGCTTTCAATCCACCGATACGTCGGCACCAGGCCCTCGCGCAGCGGCGTTGAAGGCTCCCAACCCAGAACCTTGCGAATGAGGGTGTTGTCGCTGTTGCGACCTCGCACCCCCTGGGGTTTGCTCAAGTCGTGGCGCTTGCGGATGCGCTTCCCGGCAATCTCCGCGATAATGTCCACCAGCTCGTTGATAGTGACCATTTCTTCGGTGCCCAGGTTCAGGGGATGGGGGTAATCGGAGTGCATGATGCGGTAGATGCCCTCCAGCGCGTCGTCGATGTACATGAAGGAACGGGTCTGGTTTCCGTCTCCCCAGACCTCGATTTCATCCCCGTCCCTGGCCAGGGCAATCTTGCGGCACAGGGCGGCTGGCGCCTTCTCTCGCCCGCCTTCATACGTGCCCAACGGCCCGTACACGTTGTGGAACCGGGCCACCCGGGTCTCCAGGCCGTACTGCTCCCGATAGTACTCACACATCTTTTCCATGAACAGTTTCTCCAGCCCGTATCCCTCTTCCGGTTCCGCGGGCCACGCGTCCGACTCCTTCAAGCCCGTGATGTTGGGGTCCTTCTGGAGATACTGGGGATAAACGCAAGCCGAGGAGGAGAAGAAGAAGCGATGCACATCGTTGATGCGAGAAGCCTCCAGAATGTTCAGGTTGATGTACGTGTTGTTGCGGGCGATGGAGGCATGGTACTGGGTGATGTACCCGATGCCGCCCATGTCCGCGGCCAGATGGTACACGTGGTCGATGCCCACGGTGGAGCGCAACGCATTCTGAAAGTCTCGCAAATCCAGCAACAGAAACTCGTCGGCCGGCGAAGGCTCGAACTCGGGCGGCTTGATGTCAACGCCCCGAACCCAATACCCCCGTGCTTTCAGGTACTTGACCAGATGGTGCCCGATGAATCCGCCTGCACCCGTCACCAACACACGAACCGTCATGATGACCTCCTAACCAATGAATGATGGGGAGGATGCCCGCCGGGCGGACCGCATCCTTCCAATGGCGCGAAAACATCGCAAAGCC
The DNA here is from genome assembly GCA_015491595.1 of Anaerolineales bacterium. Classification (GTDB taxonomy): domain Bacteria; phylum Chloroflexota; class Anaerolineae; order Anaerolineales; family DRMV01; genus S139-71. Next base: position 10,827 of record WFVP01000391.1, on the reverse strand, counting down.
ACCCTTTTTCGGTCCCTCTGGACCCGTTCTTTTCCGGCGGCTCTTGGGACTTGAAAAGCTCCAAGCAAAGCGTCATTGTACCAAATCGCCCTCCCGTGGTGGGAAAACTCTTCCGCCGGTGCCTATGCCTAATGGATATGGTCATCTCGCAACAGGAAACGCCGCCATGCCTCGAGCGGGAACCACGAGCCGACCACCAGGAGCAAAACGTAGCCGAACCCGGCCAATGTGGGATAGAAAAAGTCAGCGATGCTCCACACGGCCAAGAGGTTCAACCACGCGGCAAAGCGGACGATCCAAGCGGCACGGCGAGGTCCGAGTAGGTGATACCACCCTGAAACCAAAAGCGCGGAAAAAGGGAAAATAACCGGAAAGGCGTAGCGAAACCAGGTGAGCAAACTGGCCGAAGCGTGCAGTCGCCCCAGCGGGAACAAGAGCACACTTCCCAGCACGAGGAACAACCCCACAATCAGGATACCGGTCGTCGCCCCGGAACACGGCGGTTGCTTTCGCACCAATGACATGCCACAGCCCAAAATGCCGACCAAACCCCACAGCAACAGGAACCCGTAGACCACGTTCTGGCCCAAATACGGGATTTTGGCCCGAGCGAAAAAGCCCCAGGCGGTTTTGAGCAAAAAGGAGGCCTCCAGATACAAAGCAACCTGCCCGATATGGGGATATTGCAACGCGGCCAGGGCCACGTTGGGGGAACTCCCCCAGCCGGGGACGAATCTCAAGAACCACGGGTTCAGACCCCACCACCCCGCCTCGGCCGAGCCGTTACGGATGATGTGTCTCTGCCCGTCGGGGCTTTCTAGGATCACGTCATCTATGTACACCATTCCCAGCCCTGCGTCATGGGGGGGGAATTCGACGCGTGGAAAGTCCCCCTGGATGGTAGGCAGTACCACCTGGAAGCGGCGGGGCTCAGTGGACAGGTGGGCCTTCTCCGCCGGCGTGCAGTCTTGTCCCTTAAGTTGAGCCCCCCAGGTGGCATGGCCCACACACAGGCGGGGCAGGGTCACCTCTCCGGGCTTCTCGGCCCACATCCAGAAGGACAGCACCCACTCCGCCCCTTCGGGGTAGGAGTTGTACACGGCCCGGGGAATCCACTGGCCCATTTCCGTCTCGGGGGGAAGACGGAACACCCATTCCCCGTCCTGGGCCTGAGGGGAAGGCACCCGCAGGGGCATCTCCCACGGCCGGTCGTAGTACCAGTACGCGGGGTCGCCCCAACGGAAGGTGGTCAACAGCACCGCCAGAGCGCCGCCGCCCAAAAGCACCCAGGGCACACCCCGCCACCGCCATCGGAAACTAAACAGCACCACTACGGGCAGGATAGCCAGTAGAGGCACGGTGGTGCGCTTCATGGCTTGGGCTAGCCAGGCCGCCGCCAGCAACGCCAGGAAACGATCCCAGCGGAACCCGCGGCGGATGAGGCGCAGGGAAGCCCAGAGGAAAAGGGTGCCCCCCAGCGCGGCACCGGCATCGTCGTTGACCAAGCTCATGGGCTCGGCGAAGCCAGGCAGAAGCACGGTAAACAAGGGAACCAAGCGGGACAGGGGATGCGCCTTCCCAAAGAACTCTTGCGACGCCTTCCACAAAGCCCAGGCTGTGGCCACGAAGAAAAGCACCGTCATCCAGCGCAGGATGCGCAGCTGCCACGCCACATCCCATGAAGCCGGCACCAAGTACCAGGGCAGAGTGATAATACGCCAGTACAACAAGCGGCCCTCAGGACGCGGGGTCGGACGCATGAGGGAGGGAATGCGGTCCACATCCTTCTCGGAAGGCCACATGTCGCGGGGATAGTGGTGGAACCAGTCGTAGTTCAGCAGAGAACGCACCACCCGTTTCTTCTCCCTACGGGTGATGTCGCCCCGGGTCAGGGTCCAGGCCAGCCAGAAATGACGCGGCTCGTCGTAGTTCCACCATGGGGGGACGAAGTTCGCGTACCAGAAGCCCTGCGCCACCGCGAGCAAGAGGAGGAAATGGACGAAGCTCATGCGCCGCGCCAAGCTGTCCAGCCTCTTCCGAATACGGAGGAGGGCTTCCCTTCCCGCACCGAGTAAACGCCAGCGTCGCCACAGGGACATGACCACCTCTTCCCGTCCGTTCAGGCTGCAGGGGTGTCCAGGGTGCGCAACCACGCCCGGTTCTGGAGATACCACGCCACCGTGCGGCGCAATCCTTCCTCAATGGAAACTTCAGGACGCCAGCCCAACAGCGTCCGGGCCTTGGAAATGTCCGCCCACGTCGCGGGCACGTCGGCCGGGTGGGCTGGCTGGTACACCCTCCGGGCCTTGCGCTCCAGGTACGTCTCGATGAGCTCGATGACCCGATTGAGTTCCACGGGTCGGTCGTTCCCCAGGTTGAGAATCTCGTACCCCAAGGGCTTCAGCGCCGCCACCGTTCCCCGGGCGATGTCGTCCACGTAGGTGAAGTCCCGCTTTTGAGTGCCATCGCCGTAAATGCGCACCGGCTCGCCCTCGGCAATCCAGCGGATGAAGCGAAAGATGCTCATGTCGGGACGGCCTGCGGGTCCGTACACAGTGAAGTAACGGAGCACGGTCACGTCCAGGCCGTACAGGTAATGGTAGGTGTAACTTAGGACTTCCGCGGCCTTCTTGGACGCCGCGTAGGGGGATAGAGAACGGTCCGTGTTCGCATCCTCCCGAAAGGGCATGGGGTTGTCCCTGCCGTACAGGCTGGACGTGGAGGCCAAGAGGAACTTAGGGACGCGATACCGCCGGGCCAGCTCCAGCAGGTTCAAGGTGCCCTTGACGTTGGTCTCGTAGTACACCCAGGGGTCCGCCACCGAACGGCGCACCCCGGCCCAGGCGGCCAGGTGCAGGACCGCCTCAAAGGGCTTCTCCCCTTCCCGGGCCTCCTCCTGGAACAAGGTGTGCAAGGGGTCCCATTGGGTGACATCCAGGCGCACAAACCGAAAGCCCGGGCCGTGCGTTGTCAGCTGGCGGAGACGCCACTCCTTGAGGCGCACATCGTAGGCCGCGCTGAAATTGTCCACGCCCACGACCCGATGCCCCTGAGACAAAAGCAAACCCGCGACCGCGGACCCAATGAACCCGGCCGCGCCCGTGACCAAATACTTCGCCATCCATCCTCCTTACCGCACAAGGCGCAGCCTATTATACTTGGGTTTGCACCGCGCCCGCGTCGCCCAACCCCAACCAACCACCACGACCAACGAACGGCGGACGCCGAATGACCACCACTTACGACTTCATCATCATCGGCTCCGGTTTCGGCGGAAGCGTCATGGCCCTGCGCCTGGCCCGGAAGGGCTACCGGGTACTGGTGCTGGAAAAGGGCCGCCGTTTCAATGACCCGGACTTTCCACCCACCAACTGGCGCTTCTGGAAGTACCTGTGGCTGCCCGCCGCCCGTTGCTTTGGCATTTTGCAGATTTCCGCCCTCAACGGCCTGTGGATTCTCCACGGCGCGGGGGTGGGCGGCGGAAGCCTGGTGTACGCGGGGGTGCTGGAAGTCCCCGACCCCAGCACCTTTCGGCAGGCGCCCTGGCGCCGCTGGCGGGACTGGGGTGCGGTGCTCAAGCCCCACTACCGCACGGCCCGCCAGATGCTGGGCGTCGCCCGGAACCCCCACCTGAACCCCGTGGACGAGGCCCTGCGGTGGGTGGCCCGGGAGCTGGGTCGGGAGGACACCTTCCGGGCCGTAGACGTGGGGGTGTGGTTCGGCGACGACCGGACCCCGCCGGGGACGGACCCCTTCTTCCAGGGCCAGGGACCACCCCGGTACCCGTGCACCCTGTGTCGCAACTGCATGGTGGGTTGCCGCGACAACGCGAAGAACACGCTGGTCAAAAACTACCTCTATCTGGCCGAGCGGGCCGGCGCCGAGGTGCGGGCCGAGACCGAGGCCTTGCTCATCCGACAATTGCCCCAACCCACCGCGGAGGGCCTGCGCTACGAGGTGGTCACCCGTTCCTCCACCCGGCCCTGGGCAGGCCGGCGCACCTGGGCCGCGCGCCACGTAGTGGTGAGCGCGGGGGTGTTGGGCACTTTGAGCCTGCTCTTCCGCAGTCGGGAACAGGGCGGCCTGCCCCACCTCTCGCCCGTGCTGGGGAAACGGGTGCGCACCAACTCGGAAGAGCTCAACGGGGTGCTCCTGGACCGTCCCCTGGACCCCGAGGCCATCCGGGGAGTGGCCATCACCAGCATCTTCCACGCGGACGAGGAGACCCGGGTCGAACCCGTACGCTTCGGGCAGGGCTCCAGCCTGTTGCGCTTCCTGGCCGCGCCCGCGCTCCCACCGCCCCACGCGTCCTCCTGGCAGCGCCGCCGGGCCTTTCTGGCCGCGTTCATCCGCCGTCCCCTGGACGCGTTGCGCCTGTACGTGCTGCCGGGCTGGACGGAGCGCACCATCATTCTGCTCATCATGCAAACCACGGAGAACGAAGTGCACATGACGTGGCGCTCCGCCTGGTGGCGCCTGGGCCGCAAGGGCCTGGTGGTGCACCAGGACCCGGAACACCCCGTACCCGTCACCGTGCCCATGGGGTACGAGGTGGCCCGACGCCTGGCCCGGCACCTGGGCGGCCGGCCGGTGGGCGCGCTGGCCACCACCCTGCTGGCGGTGCCCATGACCGCGCACATCCTGGGAGGCTGTCCCATGGCGCCCACCCGGGAGGAAGGCGTGGTGGACCTGCAGGGTCAGGTCCACGGCCACCCGGGCCTGTATGTCGTAGACGGCTCCATCGTCCCCGGCAACCCCGGCGTCAACCCCAGCCTGACCATCGCCGCCCTGGCGGAATACGTGGCCGCGAACATCCCGCCCCGCGGGTGAAGCGGTTCCCCCGGGCTCCATGGATGGAAGGGATCCTTACCTCCCCTGCCGGAGAAGCAGGGAACGCAGCAACCGAGGCGGCACCGATCGGCACCGCCTCGGTTTTCCCTCCTCCCGGTCGCAAGTCCAACGCCGGGACTCGCCGCGTCGTCACCTCAGGGCGCGTACACCAGACTCTGCACCATCTGGTCCAGCAGGGCCAGGTTGGGCACGAAGGCGTCGGGAGGCAGCTGGTTCAGTTGCTGTGCGGCCCGCTGGTTGTACGCTTCAATGGCCTGCATGTCGCTGATGGACGCGGGCAGGGGCTGCAACGCCTGAGGATTCGTATTCAGCGCCGGGTCCGGGTCCGTGGGCAGGATGGGCGCGTCGATGGGCAGGGTGACGAACACCGCATACGCATCGTCCACCGACATGGCCCGCACGATGTAGCGCAGTTCCTGGTTGTTCGCAACCACCAGGGCCTGCCCGTGAATTTCCAGGGAGCGCTCGGCCGGCTTGCCTCCCTGAAAGGTCAGGGCCTGTTTGACCGCTTCGAAAATCACCATGCCGTTCTGGCCCTCGGGCGGGAAGACAAAGTTCCCCAGGGTCTGTTGCACCTGGGCCACGGGAATCAGGTCGATGCACCCATGTTCGCAGAAGATGTCCGAGGCCGAGAGGCCCCAGCGATGGATGGGCACCGTCGTGGAATTGTCAAAGTATCCGAAGTCTGCCTGGAAGCATTGGAAGGGAATGCCCAATGCCTGGGGCACGATGATGCGGAAGGGACCGCAGGTCAGCCCCGTACCCGCCGGAGTCGGGGTGGCCGCCGGAGGGGCCGGAAGGGTGGGCGTGGCCGCGGCCTGCCCCTGGGAGACAGGCGTTGGCAGAGCAGGACTGCCACCCGAGAGGACAGGCGTGGGAATCGACCCTCCTGCCGCGCCCGAAGAAGAGGAGGGCAGGGAAAGCCATCCACAGGCCCACAGACTGGCGGCCGCCAGGACACCCAACACCGCCGTCAACCACAAAGGACGTTGTCGCATCATGCATCTTTCTCCTTAGCGTCGTTATGCGAGTTTCCGACCGCAACGCTGACACACCGTCTCGCCCGGTTGCACCGGGTCCCCGCATCCACCGCAAATCACCATGGCCCCGCGCAGGTTGGCGCCGCACTTGCCGCAAAAGCCCATGTCCGCGGTCCATACCGTGCGGCACTTGGGGCACACCAGACCGGTGGGCGTGGACAGGCCCTGCCGGCCCTGCACCTGGCTCTCCGCGGGGATGTATCCTTCGGCCAGGGCATGGTAATCCCCCGCCAGGATGCGCTTGTACTGTTCCGATTCGGCCCAGTCCAGAATCTCCTTCACCCGGACGATGGGGAAGGGATGGGTGCGCTCCAGGAGCATGTTGAGCTTGATGATTTTGTTGATGAGGGAATCGTCGTCCAGTTCGTCGAAATCCTCGGCCTGCTGGTACACGGCCTGAATGTTCAGGTCCTCCTTATCGCCGTTCTCGTAGGCCAGGTAGCCGGCCAGCTTGGCCAGCGCGCCGGCAATGGCCTCGGGGTCCTGGGTGGCCAGGAGCCCGGCCCGGTCACTCGAAAGCTCCGATTTGCGGTTCCATTCCAGCAGGGCCAGCTTGAAGCCCACCACCATGACCTGGGCAATGCCGGGGATGAAGGCGTCGAGGATGTTCGCGCCGTACTTGAACATCAGCACCACCATGTTGCGGTAGAGCATGTGGTCGCACTTGATGTGCCCCAGCTCGTGCCCGATGATGGCTAGGACCTCATCTTCCGTCAGGAGTTCCATGAGGCCCGTGGTGACCACGATGAAGTAATCCTCCATCCCCATGGCGTAGGCGTTGATGGTGCTGGACGTTTCCAGATACAGGGCGGGGAGCTTTCGCATGTCCAGGGCCTGGGCCATGCGCACGTATTGTCGGTACAGGGAAGGGTACTGCTCCGCGCTCACCCGCAAGTTGTTGGCCGCGTGCTCCAGGTGCAGCACGCGCTCGGTGACCAGTTCCGACCACTTCCGGACCAAACGCGGAACCAGGGGGATGGCCTCCAACGCCTTGCGGGCTTCCCGGTCCAGGGGATGCTGAAAAGCCAAGTAAGAAAGGCCAGGGAAGGTCTTCAAATCCTCACGAAGGGGCATGGGAAACCTCCTCGACGAAAGGGATTGAAGGAACAGGGGCGGATGGGTCCCTATGCTCCCACCGCCCCAAGGTTCTTACTCCGCGTTCCACGCCGAGCCCGCGGTGGGACCAAAGGAGCCGGTGGACGGCGGAGGGAGTTGGTCCTCCTTCCGGCGGAAGTAGAACCACACGCCCGCGGGCAGCAGCCAGGGGAGCAGTCCCAGGCACAGGAAGAGCAGGCCGCTGGCCGGATTCATGGTTCCCTGACTGGTGGTGCCCCCAAACTCCGTCTCGTACGTGGTGGCGCCCATCAGGGTCACCACACCGAACAAACAGCAGAAGAAGGAGGGACAGGCGGCCACGACACCCGAGAGCAGCAACCACAAGTTTTTGTTGGACATCGTCTTCCTCCTCAAAAGGGATAATGAACCGCTCATCTCCTGGAGCCTTTACGGTGTTTCCGACGCCAGGCCGAAGATGATGTACGACTGGGTCAGGTCATCGGGGTCATTGTAGAGTTCTTCGATAATCACATAGCCGGAGAATCCAGCGCCGGTCTTGATGCAGATAACCTTGTCCAGTTCGATATCCACGGAGCTCACTCCATAGACGTTTAGGATGGCGGAGCAGGTGGCAATGGTGGTTCCGTAGTCCCCTCCCCATCGGCCGTAGGCCAGAGACGCACCGTTTTCCGCCTCCAGGGTGAACTGGGTCGGCCCTGCGAACAGGTAGAAGTCCGTGGTGCCGTCCCAATCCAGGTCGAAGCTCTGACCGAAGTAAAGCTGCTCGTAGTTGCTCAGCCGGTAATTGGTGGCGCCTCCGCTGTCGTCCTGGCCTGAGTCGGGCGCCACCACCGTCAGGGTCACCGTCGCCCGGTCCACCAGGGGCATGCTACAGTCCCCTCCATAGGCCTCCAGCGTGAAGGTCAGGGTCTCTCCGATGCTCCCTTCGCCCACATGCCCGGCGGCATACTCGTTCGGCTCGTCCTCGTTCACCAACTCGCCGTTCAGGTACACCCCGCAATTCGCGTTTTCCGTCTCCCATCGAAAGAGCAGGGGCGACACGGGATTGACCACCACCTCGTTGTTCTCGTGCAGGGACTCGAAGTACAGAATCCGCGGGTTCCCCGTGATGGTGCAGGTCTGCACGGAAATCTGGTCCGGGCCGTAGGTGACCACATCACCGCCCGTGGACGTCACTTCAATGACGTAGACCACTTGGTCGACCGTGTCCTGCGGCGAAAGTTGGGTCGTCAGGTCCAGGGTACCCACGAAATTCCCCTGGTCCAGCCCCAGGTTCAGGGCGCCCGTCTTCCCGGTGCCGGCTCCACCGGCGTAGAACTCGTAGTAGACCGTGGCCGAGGCCACCCGGTCCGCATCGTTCACCGTCACCTGGAAGAAGATTTCCGTCGGTTCCCCGGCGTTGCACGCACCGTAAAAGGCCGTATCGGGGTAAATGAAGACGTCGGTGATGTTCAACGCCGGAGGTTGAGGTGGCTGTCCCTGACCGGTGCAGGGGAGCAGGGGGTGGTAGTAGACGGAACTCTTCACCGTCTTGCCGTCCGTAGTGAGGATTTCCACGTAGTAGGCCATGCGGTCCACGGCGGCGTGGTCGGGCAATTCCTGACCCACGTCGATATGGGCCATGTAGTTCCCAATGCCCTGTTGGCGGTACATAGGGGCCGAATCGGGGAAATCCGTGCCGGGGGCCGAGGACAGCTCGTACCGGTAGTACACCTTGGCTTTCTTCACCTTCTGGATGTCGTTCACCACCACTTCCACCTTGACCCACGTGGTCTCTCCTGCCGTGCAGGCTCCGAAATACGTCGCGTCAGGGGGATTGGTGCGTACGTCCTGGATGGTCAAGGACGACCCGGAACCGCCGCCGCTTTGAGGCGGTTGGGCCGCGCTCCCACCCGTGGAACCGCCGGCCTGCTGGCAGGGATAGACCTCCACGGCCCCGGCCACCTGCGCGCCCGTGGGATACGTGGCGGTGTTGCCCGCCGCGTCCGTGGCCACCACCCGGTACTCCAGCTGGCTCGACTTCCCCTGCAAATCCTTGGCCGCCTGCTGGTTCACAGGCACGGTGACCGCGTACAGGGTGCCCTGGGCCTGCATGGGCAGCTTATAGACCTGGGCTCTGTTCGCGGCGAACCAGTACTCCAAGGTGACCTGGGCCTGGCCGGAGTTGTCTACCACCAGGGCCGTCACCGTGAGGGAGGTAGGACCACACGTGCCCTGGTAGTACACCGGGGTATTGGACGTGGCCACGTTGAGGATGCGCGGGGGCTCCCTGTCCTGGTCCGGCGCGACGCCCTGCTGCTGACAGGGCTGCAAATACACCTGATACGTCCCCTGCGCCGGCGAGAACGTCATGTTCCCCTGGGCGTCCACGGCAAACGCCCGGTATTCCAGGGCCGTGGCTCCCACCGTCTGGGCCGTGGCGGCATCCAGGGAGAGGGTCACCTGGTACTGTCCCATTCCTGAGGGCGTGCCCAAGACCTGAAGCCAATCGCTTTGCTGGGACCCCACATAACGGTACTGAAGGCCCACCTGGGATGGAGGTTGGGTTCCCTGCACCTGAATACCCACCAGGAAGGTGGTCGGCCCACACGTGGCCTGACCGTAGTACACAGTCTGGGTCAGGGGCGTCACCTGGGTGATGGCGACCTCGGGAGAGGTCGCGGGAGACGCCGACAACAGGCGACATCCAAAGCCCAACAGCATCAAGACAGAGACGAGGATGAGACGATGCATCTTCATGGCCTTGTCCTCCAAACAAGCGTGAAACGTTTTTGGGTTGCCTGCATGGTAGGGACAAAACGTCAGGGAAACGTCGGGGAACAGGGGCCTCCCGCGGTGTGAAGGACCCCGTTTCGCACAGCAACAGGATTCTTCTCCCACTTCGCAGCATTGGTGGAGAAGGCTCCCCTCCCCTGGACACCCGTTCCGCATCGCCCTATAATCGCGGCCGGTTCTAAGTAGGGAAAGGGCCATGCGCATCTGGATTACCGGGGTAACCGGTTTGTTGGGACTCCATCTGGCCTGGGAAGCCCTGCAACGGGGTTGGGACGTGGTGGGGACCGCCCGACAGCGGGCCCTGCCCCATGCGCCCTTCCCCGTCCTTCAGGGGGACCTGACGGACCCCGCGTTTCGAAGACGGGCCTGGGCCTGGGCCCGTCCCGACGCGGTGGTTCACACCGCGGCTCTGGCCCAGGTGGACGCGTGCGAACAGCACCCCGAGCTGGCCCACCGGGTGAACGCGGCCCTGCCCGCTTCCCTGGCCCGGGAAGCCGCTCGCGAGGGCCTGCCCTTCGTGCATATCTCCACCGATGCGGTGTTCGACGGCCAGAAGGGCGATTACACCGAGGAGGACCCTCCGCACCCGGTGAATGTATATGGCTACACGAAGGCTCAGGGGGAGCAAGGGGTGATGGAGGCCCATCCCCAGGCCCTCGTGCTCCGGGTTAACTTCTTCGGATGGAGCCTTTCAGGACGCCGCAGCCTGGCCGAATGGTTCCTGAACCAGCTGGACGCAGGACGCCAGGACATCCCCGGCTTCGCCGATGTGTGGTTCTGCCCCCTCCTGGTGAACCACCTGGCCCGCCTCATCCTGCTGGCCCTGGAGCGGAACCTGTCCGGTCTCTACCACGCCGTGGCCTCCCGATGCCTCTCCAAATTCGCCTTCGGACAGGCCCTGGCCCGAGCCTTCGGCTACGACCCCCAGCGCATCCGGCCCGTCTCCGTGGAAGAAGCCGGGCTCGCCGCCCGTCGAGGGCATCGCCTCACCTTGCGCACAGACAAACTGGCCCAAGCCCTGGGATGTCCCCTTCCCACCCCCGAGGAAGGTCTCCGAGCCTTCGCCCACCAGGCCCAATGGGGG
>WFVP01000390.1 GCA_015491595.1 Anaerolineales bacterium | reverse complement strand
GACGCGACGCATGTACTCCAACCAGTACGTGATGGGCAGGGCGTATCCCAGGGCCTGCAGGGGCCGGGGCAGCACGGTCAGGGGGAAAATGGCCCCGGTGCACACGTATAAGGTGCCGGCCACGGCCTCCCCGATGACCCACATGTAGCGCCGCGCGTTCAGGGTCACGCTGGCCAGGAGGAAACCGATGGCCATGAGCCCGCTCCAGCCCACCAACAGGCCCATAAGGAGCCGGCCCCATGAGAGAGTGTCCCAGCCCAGGGGGAGCCGGAAGAATACCACTCCCGCGAGCAGGGCCACGACCACGCTCGTCGTCCCCAGCATCAAGGGCACGATGGCCCGCCCCAACAGGAACCAGACCAGGGGGCTGGGGGTTATGGCCAGGTATTTGAGGGTGCGGTAGTGCTCCCGCTCGTCGATGATGGTCCACGCCGTGGCCTGGAACACATACCCGACGTAAATGTACAGGGCGTTCCCCAGGTAGATGTAGGCGAACAGCGGGTCCTGCCACGCTCCCTGGGTGACCAGGCCGTACATGACCACAATCAGGGCCACGGTGGCCAGGGGCCGGATGAGGAGGTAAATGGCCAGCAGCAGCGGGTCCCGAATCCAGTTGAACTGTTCCTCCCAGCCCAGCACCATGGCGGCCCACAGGGTGCGCCACCATGCGGCCCGGTAAGGCCAGGAAAGGGAGACGTCCTTCATGGATGCGCCTCGTCCGCAGGAAAGTCGTCATGGGCTTCGTGGAGCAACGGGGATGCCGTTGGGGCTTCTACAGCCCGTTCCCGAAGGTGCAGATACACCACGGTGTAGAGGGTGAACAGCGCCACGTTCTGCACCACGGTGATGAGCCCGTTGAGGACTTCCGTCACCCCGTTGACCGCGGCGCTGAGGACGAGGGGAATGTCCAGGCCCTGGTTGCGCATTGCATCCAAAACGCCGGCCACAATCCGGAAAGGCGTCGGCAGCAGGTTGAGCATGAAGGCCAGGACCATCCCGCCCGCCATGGTCAACAACCACCAGCCGTATTTGCGCCAGGCCTGGGTCAGCCCCTGTTTCAGGGCTTCCAGGAAGGGGCGTTCCTCTTCAGCCACCACGGCAATGGAGGAAGCGGTGAAGAAGGGGCCCAGGAGAAGGACCGCGAGGGGGATGCAGCACACGAACAAGAAGAAGCCGCCCATGCCCATACTCAAAAGGGCCACCCCCAACGCGGTGTCGGCATCGGACAGGTTTTGGGCGAAGGCGGACAGACCGGCCAGGCCGCCCACCACAGGCAGCGCGGCCAGCAGCAGGACGAAGACGGCGATGCCAGTCCCGAGGAGGGCCAGCAACCCCAGGCGCAGCGTTCCCCGTAGGAGGCGGGGTCGGAGGTCGGACCACGTGATGGTCCGCGTACCTGGATCCGGGTAGGACTGAGCGGTGGTGAGGATGATGCCCGCGTTCACCGCCAGGCTCACCGCGGCCAGGAACAGCACCACCACGGCCAGGGAAGCCAGCAGGCCCAGGGCCCATTGGAGCAGGTCGGCCTCGGACAGGGCGCCTTCAAACCAGGTCTCCGGGATTAACTCGAGGGAGCTCCCCAGCAACACCATGGGAAGATAGGCCAGGAAGAGCACAAGGCCGAGCATCCAGAGCAGGCGCTGGCGCCTCAGGGTGGCGAGCCAGGTGCGGAGGACGAAGCCCAAATCCATGGTGGACGCCTCCTTGCAAGCAAAGTTTGTGCCTTGACAGCAAGTTTACCATCGCGGGAAGGTTTCTGGACGACCTACGGGAGCCCTGCAAACAGGTCCCGCTCCACCGGCTCCCCGGGCTGCACCGGGGGATAGGCCCGCATGAAGTGGGCCTGCGGCTTGGATGGCCGCGACAGGCGTCGGACGAGGCGCTCTCGCCAGCTGAGCTGGATGCTGTGCAACTGGCTCTTGTGGCACATGGTGGCCTCCCAGACGCGCTGGACCACGTCCTCGTAGTCGATGAGGGCATGGGTGCGGAAGTCCTTGGCCCCTTCGGCGATGGCCACCAGGTCGATGTCCTTGTTGGCCCCCGCCTTCCGGGGGTTCAGCCCCAATAGGGGCATGAGCTTGACCAGCCATCGCAGGCGGCGGCGCGGGAAGAAGTGGTAGTAGAGCTTGGCCGGGGCCCAATCGGAGCGGCCCTCCTCGTACGCCCGGCGCAGTTCCCAGAAGGCCCGGGTGGTGGCCCGATGCATGGCGATGTGGTCGGGATGGAAGTATCCCCCGATGGGGTCGAAGGTGACCACCACCTGGGGGCGCAGTTCCTGCATGATGGCCATGATGCGCTGGGCCACTTCGGCCTCGTCGGCGTTCATGAGGGCCTGGGGATGCCGGTTGTCCTCGGACCCGGGCATCCCCGAATCCCGGTATCCCAGGAAGTGAACCCCGGCCAGTCCCAGGGCCCGGGCCGCGCATTCCAGCTCGGCCACGCGGCGCTCCGCCACGGAGGCGAACCCCTTCATGAGTTCGGGGTCGAAAATCGTCCCGGCTTCTCCCTTGGTCGCGCAGATGACGTGCACCGCGACGCCCCGGGACGCATAGTACGCCAGCGGACCGCCCAGGCCAAAGGTCTCATCATCGGGATGGGCCAGGCTGGCCAGCAGAACCCGACCCGTAGCCGACGCGGACGAGGGAGCGGTCGGAGACGGCGTCATGCGGCACCCTCCGCGAAGTGGGCTTGTTCGATGGCCTGCCAGGTGGTTTCGGGGAGCTGCAGAAAGGCGAACAACGCGGGATGGACCCGGCGCAGGGCTTCGGCCAGGCGCAAAGCAAAGCGGCGCATGGAGAAGTGTGCGTTCTTGGCCGCCCGCAATTGAATCAGGTGGTATGCCTGGCGGGCGTTGAAGGTGAGCAGGGCCCGGCGTCGGAAGCCGTTGGGCACCACATAGGCGGCCACGTCGGGATTCCACGCGGCCAGGCGCTCGTATGTTTCACCGGCCCGCTCCATGGCTTCCCGATAGGGCTTCTCCACCCCGGCCTCCACGATGGCCCGGGGGACGGTGTACCCCAGACGGGCGGTCAGCCGTTGAGGGGTCAGGGTCATCATGCGATGTCGTTTGAGCTCGTAGTACGCGCCCTGGTCCAGGACCACGTCCACGGTGTAGACCGTGTGCTCCAATTCCCGCAGGGGAACGTCATGGGGTCCCAGGTGGGCCAGCAGGTCCCGCATCAGCGCTTCCCGCTGCGCGGGGGACATCTGCCGCATCCGCGCCAACCAGACCTCGTAGGGCTCCTGAGAAACCCGGTACAGGGCCGCGGCCAGGACCCGGGCCTCGCCGTCGGGGTCGTAATGGACCAGACGCAGCCACGGTCCGTCTTCTCCGGTGGGTTCGGTGGAGTCGGGAGGCGCGGCCAGGGTTACCGCCCATGCCCGGGCCTGGTCGAGGGCGCGTTGGAGGGCGGCATCGGGAGCCACGTAGCGTACCAGGGTGGGGGCTTCTTGCAGAGCCACCTCCTTCATGCGTGTAGCCAAATCCCGCACCTCGGCCAGCGGGTGGGCCAGCATTTTCCGTAAGGTGTGGGCCAGGACGCGCGCATTCACCGTCATGCCCACGTTGGCCAGGGTGGCCGCGGGAAGCAGGAAACGACAGACGTCCATGTACCGGGTACGCACCCGTTTCTCCCATTTTTCGGGCGTTTCGCCCTCTCGGGGCGGGTGATAGCGGCGCATGACCTCCTGCACCGGCTCCTGCACCGCCTGGTACGTCTGGAACAGATGGCGCACCGTGGCCTCGTACAGGGATTGCAAAGGGTGCCCCTGCAGTTCCGCGGGGCGGTGGAAGGCTTCGGGGTCCCACTTCTGGTAGCGGGTGGATTTTTCGGTGTAGGAGGCCAGCCGCGCGGATTCCACCACTTCCAGCGCGAGCCGGGAAACGCCTTCAATGGCCAGGTGCAAGACCGCGTGCTCCGCCACCGAGGCATGACCGTACCCGATGACCCACTTCTCATGGAACCGGCGGCTCTGGTCTTCGTTCAGGTCCTGGGCAATGACGTCGAAGGGCAGAGGGGAGCGGGAGGTCTTGGCAAAGGCCACGGCGATGATTTCGGGCGAGTACTCATGGGTGGAGAGGGTGTACACGCGTAGGGTGCCCGGCATGTTCCAGTACCTCCTGGGCCTGTTGGATGTCCCGGTCAATTTGGGCACGCAACGCCTCGATCGAAGGGAAGCGTTTCTCCCCGCGCAGACGTCGTACGAAGGCAAAGGTCAGGTTGCGTTCGTACAGGTCCCCTTGAAAGTGTAGCAGATGGACTTCCAGCAGAGGGGTGGGAAGCTCGCCGAAGGTGGGACGGCGGCCGAAGTTGGCCACGGCCGGATACCAGGCGTCCCGGCCCTCCCAAAGGGCCCAGCCCGCGTAGACGCCCAGGGCAGGCAGCCACTTGTCCTCGGGGGGCAGGATGTTGGCCGTGGGAAAGCCCACGCCGCTGCCACGACCCTCTCCTGCCCGGACGCGGCCGGTAAGGGTGTACCACCGTCCCAAAAGACGCGCGGCTTCCTCCACCCGGCCTTCGTCCAAAAGGGCCCGAATGCGGCTGGCGGAAATGCGCTGGCCGTCCTCGGTGACCGGGGGGAAGACTTCAAAGCGGTATCCCATCTCCGCGGCCCAGGCCTGCAGGCGCTCCGTGGTGCCCCGCCTCTGATGGCCCAGGGCGAACCCGGCGCCCACCGTCAGGGCCTGCATCCCCAGGTGGCGGCGAAGGGCTTCGACAAAGGCCCGGGCTGGCGCGCGGGCCAGTTGCTCGTCAAAGGGGAGGACCAGGGCGACGTCCACGTCCAGGGCTTCCAGTAAGGGGAGTTTTTCCCGCAGGGGGGTCAGGTATCGGGGAGGCCGGCGTCGAAAGAACACCGCGGGAGCGGGTTGAAAGGTCACCACCACCGCGAGCAGGCCGGCCTGGTGGGCCGCGTCCACAGTGTGCCGTATCAGGGCCTGATGTCCCCGATGCACGCCGTCGAACCCCCCGATGGTCACGTGGGACGCGGGAAGGGGGGAATCGGGCCAGCCGTGGAAGACCTTCATGACGTCTGCCTCCTTGTGCGCCAGCGGGAAAGCGTCCTCCCGTTGCTTATCGCGTACCGGCCCCCTCGGGGCGAAGCTCCCAACCCCGTCGAGGGAAGAAGCGCCATGACACGCCCCTTGTCCGGTTGCCCCTTCGTCCTCGGCAGGAAGTTACGGTTCACCGAAAAAGGTCCCCAAACCCGAACCTGGACAACGACGGCGTCCATTGTAACACGGCCCGGACGGCCTGCTCAAGCCGCTTCCGAACGAAGGGGGCCATCCTTCGACCAAGCTTGGAGGACGGCACGCCGCGGTGGGAGGACGGAGGAATAGGCCCCCAGGGGGCAACGGTTGCCTACAGACCCGCTGCCCGAAAGCGAACCCTTCTCCCCAAGAGGGGTTACGAGGGCAGGAAGACCTTCTTAGGTTGCAACTCCTGGGTTTCCGGCACGTATTGCATCACGGCCACCAAGTCCCCTTGTTCGGAGAGGGCACGGATCAGCTGTCCGGGTTCGTACACTTCAGGGGCCGGGACCCGGTGGCCGTGACGCACGCGTTCGACCTGGTCGCTGTCCAGCTCCACGGTAGGCCACTCCGGGGGCAGGGCTTCGGCGGCCGGAATCAAGAAGCGATACCAGTCCCCTTCCTGGAAGGCCTGTTGGAGGCGGCTCAGGGGCACGGCATCCCGCAAGGTGAACCGGCCGCTTTGGGTGCGGCGCAAGCCCAGCAGGTAGGCCCCGGTGCCCAGGGCCTGGCCCAGGTCATGGGCCAGGGAGCGCACGTAGGTGCCAGAGGAGCAGTAGACATCCACCACCAGGTCGGGAGGCTCCCACTCCAGCAGGTCCAGTTTGTAGACCTTGATTTTGCGGGGTTTGAGCTCCACCGGCTTGCCTTCCCGCGCCAGGGTATAGGCGCGCTTGCCCTGCACCCGGACCGCGGAATAGGCAGGAGGCACCTGCTCGATTTCCCCTTCGAATTGCTTGAGGATATCCCGGATTTGTTCCTCCGTGATGTGTTCCCAGGGGTGGGTTTCCAGGATTCGACCTTCCGCATCGTAGGTATCCCGCACTTCGCCCAGGCGTATGGTGGCCAGATAGCGCTTATCCGAGGAGGACACCCATTCGCTCAGGCGCACCGCAGGCCCGATGAGCACCACCAGTACCCCCGAGGCCCGCGGGTCCAGGGTGCCCGTGTGGCCCGCGCGGCGAATGCCGGTGCCCTTACGGACAATCTGGACCACCTGATGGGAGGTCAGTCCCGCGGGCTTGTCGATGACCAGCACGCCGGAAACCCAGTCCCGCGGCGATGGGGTGTACCGAGCGCGACGGCGTTTGCGCTCCGGACGACGTCGAGCGCCCGAAGAGGGGAGGGTGTAAAGGGTCTCGTGTGTCATGGTCGCAGCCCCCTTGCTTGAGGATTGAGCTTACGATGGAATGGAGACGGAGACATGGGTTTCCTGACCCATGAAGGCCAGCGTGGCCTCCAGGACGCGAGGGATGACTTCTTCCAGGGTCCCGGACAGGATGGCGCCGGCTGCGGCCGCGTGACCGCCGCCGCCAAAGCGCTTGGCCAGGGTGCTGACGTCCCATCCGGGCTTGGCCCGCCAGCTCATCTTGACCCGAGGTCCCGAACGTTCCACGAAAATCAACGCGATTTCCGCCTCACGCAAGGACACCAGCTGGTTGACCAGGTCGGCGTCGTCCTCCAGCTCGTATCCGGCCGCTTCCCGGTCCTTCTGGGTCACGTAGGTCCAGACCAACGCCCCCTGCCGCTGCATCCGGGCCAGGCCGAAGCCCCAATACCGCAGTGCGGGGAAGGACTTGGCCACCATGGTCTCGTAGTACAGGGTGCTCAGGGGCGCGCCCTTTTCCATCAGGTCGGCCGCCAGGCGCAAGGTGTCGGGCGTCACGCTCTCGGTGCGGAATCCCAGGGTGTCCGTAATGAGGCCGGCCAGGAGGACCGTGGCCACTTCGGTGGTGATGGGGAGCCCCCAGCGGGGCAGGTATTGGGCCAGCACCGCGGTGGTGGAGGGCGCGTCGGGTTCCACCACGTTCATCAGGCCGTAGTGGGTGTTGGTGGCATGGTGGTCGATGTTCAGGTCCACCCGCCAGTCTTCGGGCAGGGCGGAGCCCAGACGTTCGCGGTCACCGGAATCCACCGCTAT
>WFVP01000389.1 GCA_015491595.1 Anaerolineales bacterium | reverse complement strand
CGTTGATGCTGGCCGGTGCGGCCGCGGGAGTCGGCAGCCTGGTGGTGGATTACCTCTTCTGGTATTCCGACAAGACCCTGGGCGTGCTGGCCATTATGCTGGTAGCCCGATTGATTTCCGGAGCCCTGCTCTCTGGCTGGTTGGGCAAGACCATCGCTGACGCCCTGCATAACGCCGGGGCCCTGGGCTCCTTCGCCATCGCCCGGGAAGAAGCGTAGCGCGCTCCCCTCTCCCTCCTCCGTAGAAGCCGCCCTCCCGGTGAGGGCGGCTTCGTTCGAGGAATAAAGTGATGCAGCGGCGAAGCCGCCGCTGCATCACTTTATTCCTCGTTAGGTGCGATACGAGGTAGCGCCTGAAATTGGATATACCATCGGCGACAGCGCGCCTGTCCTGTTGGTCTCTTCTCCATCCCCGCGTATAATGGGGGCATGAAGCCCCGACGTAGTGGGGTATCTCACCAAACCACGGGAGGAAGGATGCACACGTACATCGCCACCATCAATGGCCAGGAGTATCGGGTGGAAATCCTCGGAGAGGGCAAAGTCGCCGTCAACGGCGAGGTCTACGAGGTGGACTTTCGCCCCATCGGCGAGCAGTCCCTGTATTCCCTCCTGGCCTCCGGTCGTTCCTATGAGGCCAACATCGTGTTCATGGACGGGGCCTGGGAAGTGCTCCTGGACGGGGTGCTGTATGTAGTGCAGGTGGAGGACGAACGGGAGCGCCGCCTCCGGGCCCAGGCCGGTCGGGAGCTGGCCTCCCAGGTGCTGGTGCGTATCAAGTCCCCTATGCCGGGCTTGGTGGTGGATGTCCGGGTCCGCCCCGGGGACGAGGTGGAGAAGGGCCAGGTGTTGCTGTTGCTGGAATCCATGAAGATGCAAAACGAGATTCGGGCCCCGCGTAAGGGCAAGGTGCTGGAGGTGCACGTGGAGCCCGGACAGTCCGTCAATCAGAACCAGGTGCTGGTGGAACTCCAATGACCTCGACCTTCCCCCTGGAGCAAGAAGCGAAGTTCTGGGTGCCGGACCTGGCGGCCTTCCGGGCGCATCTGGAAGCCCTGGGCGCGCAGCCCCTGACCCCTCGAACGCACGAATACAACTTGCGTTTCGATACCCCCACGGAGGAACTCACCCAGGAGGGACGGGTGCTGCGTCTCCGTCGGGACCGGCGGGTCACCCTGACCTACAAAGGCCCGGGGCGCGCGCAGGACGGCCTCCTCGTCCGACAGGAATTGGAGATGGAGGTGCCGGACTTCGACCTCGCGCGGCGCCTGCTGGAGGCCCTGGGGTACCGGGTGGTCTTCGTGTACGAGAAGTTCCGCACCCTGTATCGTTTTGGAGAGGTGGTCATCGCCCTGGACGAGACCCCCGTGGGAACCTTTGTGGAAATCGAAGGACCCTCCCCCAAGGCCGTGATGGAGGCCGCGCGGAAGCTGGGGCTGGACCCGGCCATGGCCATCCCCCATAGTTACGCTTCCCTGTTCCGTGAGGTGCGGGAGCGCCTGGGACTGCCCGTGCGCCATCTCACCTTCGACGAGTGGGCGCACCAGGGCGTGGATTTGAACCGCTTGGGCCTGCGCCCGGGATGGCGTCCCGAAGCCCTGCCTTCATCGGGATGCGGGCGCGCCGACGCCCCACGGTAAGGAGACGGGAACAGGACCATGCCGCTGCGCTTCTTGACCGCAGGTGAGTCCCATGGTCCAGGTCTGGTGGCCATCCTGGAAGGGATGCCTGCGGGTCTTCCCCTGGACCCCCAGCAACACATCGACCCCGAGCTGGCCCGGCGCCAGCAGGGGTACGGCCGCGGGCCCCGGATGCGTATCGAGCAGGACCGGGTCCGGCTTTTGAGCGGTGTACTGGAAGGCCGGACCACGGGCGCGCCCATTGCGCTTTGGATTGAGAACCGGGACCACGCCCGATGGAAAGGCCGGGCGGTGGCGCCTTTTACCACGCCCCGTCCGGGCCATGTGGACCTGGCTGCGGCCCTCAAGTACGGTTACACCGACCTGCGGCCCGGACTGGAGCGGGCGTCGGCCCGGGAGACCGCGGCCCGGGTGGCCGTTGGGGCCATTTGCAAGCACCTGTTGCGTCAGTTTGGGATGCGGGTACAGGGGTACGTCGTGGCCATCGGTCCGGTGCGGGCCCAAGTGGACGATATCCCCCTGGAGGAGCGGGGGACCCAGGCCGAGGCCTCACCGGTGCGCTGTCCGGACCCCAAGGCGTCTTCGGCCATGGAGGCGGCCATCCGGCAGGCCATGGACGACCGGGACACCCTGGGCGGCGTCATCGAGGTCGTGGCCTGGCCGGTGCCCCCGGGCCTGGGTAGTCACGTGCACTGGGACCGACGTCTGGACGCCCGGTTGGCCGCCGCGGTGATGAGCATTCAGGCCATCAAAGGGGTGGAAATCGGCGACGGGTTCCGCCTCGCCTCTTTGCGGGGAACCCAGGCCCACGACGCCGTCCGGCGCACAGACCGGGCGGTGACCCGTCCCACCAACCGGGCCGGTGGCATCGAAGGGGGCATCAGCAACGGGATGCCCATTGTGGTGCGCGCGGCCATGAAGCCCATCGCCACGACGCTGACCCCTCAGGAAACCGTGGACCTGGCGACCGGTGAACCCACCAAGACCCAATACGAGCGCTCGGACTTCTGTCCGGTGCCACGCGCGGTGCCCGTGGTCGAGGCTATGGTGGCCTTTGTGTTGGCCGATGCCCTTCTGGAAAAACTGGGAGGGGATACCCTGGACGAGCTGCGGGAACGCTTCGCCCGGCTGCCCCGGGGTCGCCTGGACGATTTCCACCTGGATGGACAGCCCCATACCTTCTGGCCAGGAGAGTGACGTCCCATGCCCCACGACGCGCCCGAACACGTCACCGTTTGGGAGTATCTCAAGGCCCGTTTGGCCCGCCGCTGGCCGGGCCTGCCCCGGGCGTGGGCCTGGTCGCAAGAGACCTGGGACCGCTGGGAGGAGGCCCTGCGTCGAGGGCAATCCGTTCCTCAAGCGGAACCTTCGGCGTCGCCTGCGGAACCCCGGCCAGCCGCCCACCCACCGAAAAGTGCCGCGCCTTCGCGTCCCCGGCCCGGGGTGCCGTCCCGTCCGGGAAGCGCCTTTCCCTGGCGGGCGGTGCTGGCCCTGGGATTGGCCTTGTGGGCCCAGGCGTTGCTCCAGCCACCCCGGCGGGCCTGGCTCCCCGGCCTGGTGTTCTATGGGCTGGCTTTGGCCCTGTGGGTGTTGCATCTGGTCAGGGAAGGACGGACTGGAGCCTCCCAACCGGCCCTGGAGACGCAACCGCCCCCCTTTGTCGTGCGTACGGGGTATTTGCTGGTGGGGATTCCCCTGGCGGTGGCTGCTTTCTTGCTTTTCGGAGGCAATCGCTATACCGGGTTGAATCTGTTGCTTTGGGCGGGCAGTTTGCTGTGCTTTGGCCTGGCCTTCTGGCCCCGGTCCCTGGGCGACATCCTCGGAGAGAGCTACCGGGTCCTCCGCCGTCGTTCCTGGCAATTCACCCTTACCCCGACGATCGTCGCCCTCCTCCTGGCCCTGGGTGTGGCCGTGTTCTTCCGGGGGTATCGGCTGGCCCAGGTACCTCCCGAGATGTTCAGCGACCATGCGGAAAAGCTGTACGACGTGATGGACGTACTGGACGGCCAGTGGCGCATCTTCTTCCCCCGGAACACGGGCCGGGAAGACTTCCAGATGTACCTCACCGCGCTCATGGCCCGCCTGTTCGGCACGGGCATCTCCTTCATGAGCCTGAAATTGGGCACTTTCTTCATGGGCCTGTTCATGCTGCCCTACCTTTACCTCCTGGGCAGGGAACTGGGGCATCCCTGGGGT
>WFVP01000388.1 GCA_015491595.1 Anaerolineales bacterium | reverse complement strand
AGGCGCGGGAGCAGGTACTCGCCCAGGGCCCGCTCGTGGGCGGTGATGGCCTCCCAGCCGACGTTCTCCAGGTATTCAATGGCCGCGGCCAGGCCCACCGCTTCCGCGATGGCCGGGGTGCCGGCTTCAAATTTCGCCGGGAGTTCGGCCGGGGTGAAGCCTTCCAGGGTCACTTTGCGAATCATGCCCCCGCCCCCCAGGAAGGGCGGCATGGCCTCCAGCAACTCCCGACGGGCGTACAGCACGCCGATGCCGCTGGGACCCAGCATCTTGTGGCCAGAGAAGGCGTAGAAATCCACCCCCAGCGCCTGCACGTTGACGGGGAAATGGGGGGTGGACTGGGCGCCGTCCACCAACACCCGGGCGCCCACCTCGTGGGCCATCCGGGCCATGTCCGCGATGGGGTTGACGGTCCCGGTGACGTTGGACATGTGCACCAGACCCACCAATTTGGGCCCCCGATCCAACAGGCGGGCATACGCGTCCAGGTCCAGCCGCCCTTCGGGCGTCACAGGGACGAAGACCAGGCGGATACCCTTTTCCTCCGCCAACTGTTGCCAGGGTACGATGTTGGCATGATGTTCCATCTCGGTGACCACCACCAGGTCTCCGGGCTGGAGGAAAGCCTTCCCCCAGGACTTGGCCACCAGGTTGATGGCCTCCGTCGCGTTACGCACGAAGACGATTTCCTCTGGATGCGCCGCGCCGATGAAGCGGGCCACCCGCGCCCGGGCCTGTTCGTAAGCTTCCGTGGCCTCCTCCGCCAGGGTGTGGATGCCCCGATGGATGTTGGCATAGTGGTGCAGGTAAAAGTCCGCCAACCGTTCGATGACGGGACGGGGTTTCAACGTGCTGGCGGTGGAGTCCAGATACACCAGGGGGACCCCCGGCCGCACTTCCCGCTGCAGGGCCGGGAAGTCCTCCCGAAGACGTTCCACCTTTTTGAGCGTCGGATGCATAAGCCCTCCGAAAAACAAGCAACATCCCCAAAAAGGGATGTCGCCTGCATCGTGTGCGCTCCGCCTATCGTCGCCGTTTGCGGGCGGGGCGGATATGTGGCGAGTTGACGGGATACCAGAGCACCTGGTCGGGAATCATCCAACCGTTGGTCAGATACACCCGGGTGTTGAACTGGATGGCCACCATTTTGGTGTCTACCTGCACGACCACACCCTGCACCCAACCTCGCACCCGCTCGCCCCTTCGGTTTTCATGGTCGCAATAGACCTCAACCTTATCCCCAACCTGGAAACGCGCCCGGGGCGGACCGTCGTCCCGAAGCCGAATGTGAGGCATCGCACCACCTCCACCACATCCCAAAGGTTGATCGCATCCTCCGTTCTCTACCTCCTGGGGCCCAAGGGTCCCAGAGGAGGTAGCGGTCTCTCGTCTTCGTCCCACGGACTTTAGGCCTGAATGTGGGCCTCCAGGAACCAGAGGGCTTTATCCAGCCCCCGCACGACTTCGGTGAACAAATCGGCCGTGCCCGCATCCCCTGCCTGCTCCGCTTCGGCAATGGCCGCCCGCAGGCCAGCCGCGACCTGGGCGTAACGGGTCACCAGGGCCTTGAGCAACGCCTGGCCCTCCACCACATCGGGCGGGAGGTCTTCCAGGCGGGACGTTGCGGCGGCCATGCGGGCCGTCCCCGCGGCCAGGCCACCCAGCGCTGTCGCCCGTTCGGCAATGGCATCCATGTACCCATCCAAATCCAGGGCCAGGCGGTCGAACAACTCGTGCAGGGCAGCGAATTGCGGCCCCTTCACGTTCCAATGGGCCTGTTTCGTCTGGCTGCGCAGGTCGAACAGGTTGGCCAGCTGCTGGTTCAGCAGCGCCACCATGCGTTCACGGACCTCCTGGGGGAGGTCGATGGAAGTGGGAAACATCTTCGGCATGATTCAATACCCTCCTTAGGGAAACGGTTCTGCTTATGTAGTATACCCCATCTTCCGGGCAATCCCCGCACGGAAGCGCTCCCGAATGGTCTCAAAGGGGATGCGGTCCAGGATCTCGGCGAAGAAGCCCTCGATGAGCAGACGCTCGGCCACCTTCCGAGGCACGCCCCGGGTGCGCATGTAGAAAATCTGCTCCTCGTCGATCCGGCTCACCGTGGCGCCGTGGGTACAGCGTACCTCGTTGGCCATGATTTCCAGACCCGGGATGGAATCGGCCCGGGCTCCGGGGTTGAGGACCAGGTTGCGATTGGCCTGATAGCCGTCGGTCCCCTGCGCGCCCGGCGCCACGTAAATCAGTCCCTGCCACACGGAACGGGCCGTGTCCTTAACCGCGCCCTTGAAGAGCAGGTCGCTGGTGGTATGGGGTGCCAGGTGGTTCTGCTGGGTGTCGTGGTCCAGGTGCTGATGGTCGTCGGCGAAGTAGAAGCCCGACATGTACCCTTCCGCGCCCGGGGCCACCAGGTCGATGTCCATGAAGCTCTTGGTCAGCTTGCTGCCTACCGCGCCCAGAATCCAGTTGAGGCGGGCGTTGCGACCCACCCGGGCCCGCTCGTGGGTGAAGTTCCACATGTGGGTACCCCAGGATTGGAGTTCCACCCAGGTGAGGTCCGCGTCTTCCGCCACATGGACCTCGACCACACCCACGTGCAGGGCTTCCGCCGGTTCATCCGGCGAGGCCCATTCCACCACCAGGGTGGCCTTGGCCCCTGGTTCCAGCCACACGATAAGGTGGTCGAAATAGGCCAGCCCTTCCCCCGGCCCCCAAAACAGAATGTGCAGCGCCTTCTCCAGTTGCACTCCCTGGGGAATGTAGACCAGCGCGCCGTTGCGGGCCAGGGCGTGCCCCAGGGCCGCGAACTTCCCTTCCTGGGGCTTCACCACCTGGCCCATCAGACGGGCCAGCAGGTCCGGATGCGCCTGCTCCGCGGTGCGCAGGTCGGTGAAAATCACCCCGCGCCGGGCCAAGGCATCGTCCAGGGTGTGCATCACCGGCGCTTCCAGGGACAGGACGAGCTGGCCCGCAAGGGCCTCGCCCAGGGGAGACGCCTGCAACACATCCGGCACCTGGGCGACCTGGAGGTCCCCCGCCGCTTCGGGGAGCCGCAGAGTCTCCGCGGGCAACCCCCGGATGTCCGTGCGACGCCAGGGTTCGTCCTGAAGGGTGGGCATGGGGATGGCCTCATAGACCTCCCACGCCCGCTCCCGAAAGGCCTGCAAGTCGGCGTGGGAGACGGGCCGGATGTGTTCACGGGTAAAGGGAAGCTGCAGGGTCTTGCGACGGGCACGCACACGTCGAGTCACGACAGGAGGATTCGTCATGGTTCCTTCACCTCAACAAGATGGGATTGGTGGAAAACCGGGGCGCTCCGTGGAGCGCCCCGGCGGTGTGGGTGGGGTCATGCTCAGCCAACGGAGCCTTCCATCTCCAGTTGCACCAGCCGGTTGAGCTCCACCGCGTACTCCATGGGGAGCTCCCGCACCATGGGCTCGATGAAGCCCGCGACCACCATGGTCACGGCCTCCTCCTCGCTCAAGCCCCGGCTTCGCAGATAGAAGACCTGCTCCTCGCTCACCCGGGAAACCGAGGCTTCGTGGCCGATGGTCACATCGTCCTCTTCGATTTCGATGTAGGGATATGTGTCCGAACGGGAAGTCTCGTCGATGAGCAGCGCGTCACACACCACGTGAGATTTCACGTGCTTGGCACCCTTGTGTACTTTGACCAGACCGCGGTACGACGCCCGGCCGGTGCCTTTGCTCACGGACTTGGACACGATTTTGCTCGTGGTGTCCGGGGCCAGATGGATGACCTTGCCGCCGTTGTCGATGACCTGACCGTCCTTGGCGAAGGCCAGGGAGAGGATTTCACCGTGGGCTCCCCGGCCCAGCAGGTAACACGAGGGGTACTTCATGGTCACCTTGGAGCCGATGTTCGCATCCACCCACTCCATATGGGCGTCCTCGTAGACCAGGGCCCGCTGGGTGACCAGGTTGTACACATTGGTGGACCAGTTCTGGATGGTGGTGTAGCGGAAGCGGGCACCCCGCTTGACGATGATTTCAATCACGCCCGTGTGCAGGGAATCCGTGGTGTAGAGGGGCGCGGTGCAGCCTTCCACGTAGTGGGCCTCGGCCCCCTCGTCCACGATGATGAGGGTGCGCTCGAACTGACCGATGTTGGCCACGTTCAGGCGGAAGTACGCCTGCAGAGGCTGTTCCACCTTGACCCCCGGCGGGATGTAGACAAAGGAGCCGCCGGACCACACCGCCGCGTTCAGCGCGGCGAACTTGTTGTCCGTGTAGGGCACTACCTTGCCGAAGTACTCCCGGAAGAGCTCCGGATATTGCTTCAGGCCGTCCTCGATGCTGATGAAGATGACGCCCAGGCGCTCCAGCTCTTCCTTGACCCGGTGATACACCATCTCGGATTCGAACTGGGCTCCCACGCCGGCGAGGAACTTCTGCTCGGCCTCGGGGATGCCCAGCCGCTCGAAGGTGCGCTTAATTTCCTCGGGCACCTCGTCCCAGGAGCGCCCTTCCCGTTCCGCGGGTTTGACGTAGTACACGATTTCGTCGAAGTTCAGGTCCGAAAGGTCAGGGCCCCAGTTGGGCATGGGCCGTTCCAAGAAGTGTTTGAGGGCCTGGAGCCGGTATTCCAACATCCACTCGGGTTCTTCTTTGAGCTCGGAAATCTTGCGCACCACGTCTTCGTTCAGCCCCTTGGGGGCCTTGTAGACGTAAACCTCCGGGCTTTTCCACCCGTACTTGTATTCTTCCAGTTCTTTCAGGAGCTCAACAGCGGGCGTCGCCATAGGTCACCTCCGGTTTGGGTTCACAATTGGGCCTGCAGGGGGACACGGAGCGGCCTAACCGCGCACGGTGGCCAGCAGGTTCTCGTAGCCCTTGGCCTCCAGCTCATCGGCCAGCTCCGGACCGCCCGAGGCCACGATGCGACCGTCCACCATCACGTGGACGTAATCGGGCTGGACGTAGTCCAGGATGCGCTTGTAGTGGGTGATGACCAGGAAGCCCCGTTCGGGTCCCCGCAGGGCATTGATGCCGTCGGCCACGATGCGCAGGGCGTCGATGTCCAGCCCCGAATCCGTCTCGTCCAACACCGCGAACTCCGGCTCCAGCACAGCCAGCTGCAGGATTTCCGCCTTCTTCTTCTCACCGCCGCTGAAGCCGTCGTTGACGTATCGGCCGGCAAAGGCCGGGTCCATCTTGAGCAGGCGCATCTTGTCCATGAGCAACTTGCGGAACTCCAAAATGGAAATCTCCTCCAGCCCCTGGGCCTGCCGCTTGGCGTTCAACGCGGCCCGGAGGAAGTTGGCGATGGTCACGCCCGGCACCGCCACAGGGTACTGGAAGGCTAAGAAAAGCCCCAAATGGGCCCGCTCTTCCGGTTCCAATTCCAGGATGTTCTGGCCCTTGAAGATGACCTCCCCTTCGGTCACTTCGTAACCTGGATGCCCCATGAGGACATAGGCCAGGGTGCTCTTGCCCGCGCCGTTGGGGCCCATCAGGGCGTGCACCTCGCCTTGACGCAGGGTCAAATTCACCCCCTTGAGAATCTCTCGCTCCTCAGTGCGCACATGTAAGTTGCGAATGTCCAGCGTTTCGGCCATGGTCATGCTCCTTGTTCCGGCAGTGGGATTCAGCAGCCTCGATTATACAGGGGTCCCGACGGCAAGTCAACATTTGTAAGCCAAAAATCTAAAATATTGACCCCGGAAACGCCCCATGGTATACTGAAAACACCCTGGGCAAGGATGGGACGAACATGAAGACACGAGACCGTGTGTTGCATTTGCTTTTCGAACGGGGACGGGCCACCATTAAGGAGCTCGCGCAAGAACTGGGCATCAATCCGGTTTCCGTACGACACCATTTGTTGAAGCTGGAAGCCGAAGGGCTGGTGGCCTCCGAGGACGAGCGGCACGGCGTCGGCCGGCCGCGACGGGTCTATTACCTGACGGAAAAAGGCCTGGATCAGTTCCCCTCCCGCTATGTCCGCCTGGCTTCGAAGCTCCTGCGTCATTTGAAGGCTACCATTCCACCGAATCTGGTGACCCAGGTCTTCATGCAAATGGCCCAGGAGATGGCGGCGGAAATTGAAGGCCTGGAGACCATGACCACGGAGGAACGGCTGGAACTGCTGACCCAGTTGTTGCGCCGGGAGGGCTTCATCGTCACCTGGGAGAACCAGGGGGACCGCTATGTCGTGCGGGAAGTGGCCTGCCCGTATCTCCAATTGGGCCATCATCACCCCGAAGTATGCACGCTGGATTCCGCCCTCATCGCGGAGATGCTGGACGTGGACGCGGAGCGAGTCCAATGCATGCTCACCGGCGACCGTGAATGCGTTTACATCATCCCCAAGACTCGAGTACAGGAGCAGGTAGCATGAGCGAACGCAAGGACGAACCACGACGCGACACCCCCACGCCTCCTGAAGGTGCTTCCCGGGAACCCGCTTCCCCCGACGCGACCGCGTCATGGGGCTCTTCGGGCGCCCTTTCCGGTGCGCCGTCCGCAGGGACCCCGACACCGCCTTCTCCGGAGACCATCGGGACCAATCGCCCCCGATGGGACATCGAGGACACCCATCCCGAACTGGTGGAGGAAATCAAGAAGGCGTTGCGTACGGTGGTAGACCCGGAGTTGGGCGTGGATATCATCGCGCTGGGACTGGTCCGCAACGTGCAAATCACCGACGACGAGGCCAAAATCACCATGATTCTCACCACCCCCTTCTGCCCCTACGGGCCGGCCCTGCTGGAAATGGCCCGGCAGAAGGTGGAGATGGTGGTGAAGAAGCCTACCACCCTGGAAATCGGCAACGAGGTCTGGGACATGTCCATGCTGGAGGATGGGGACATCCTCAAACAATGGGGCCTGTGGTGGTAACCCGGTAACCCTTGGCTGGCGGTGTCGTGCCCACCTCCCGAGGCGGTCAAGGCGGTTGCCGTAAGGCGGCCGCCTTGATTTTTAAGGCTCCCCTGGTATCTTTTCCCCGTCCCCGGGGTTATAATCTATGTACACGCACGGCACCTTCCGGCGACGAAGGGGCCGCAATCCTTGTCAAGGGAGGGCTCCCATGACCCATGTAATCACCCGCCTGTGTTTGCGCGACGCGGCCTGTGTGGAGGTATGCCCCGTGGAGTGCATCGTCCCGGGGAAGCCGGTGGAGGAATGGCCGTTGTACTACATCGACCCGGATACCTGTATCGATTGCGGTGCCTGCGTTCCCGAGTGTCCTTTTGAGGCCATTTTCCCTGAGGATGAAGTACCCGCGCCCTATGTCGCCAAGGGCGGTGAGCGCATCAGCCTGCCTGTGGCGGAGTGCGAGGGCGGCGAGCCTTATACCCACACCAACCACAGCGGCGAGGAGGAACACATCCCCTGCACAATCGTCCTCGAAGCGGGGCAGGAAGTGGACCTCACGCCCGATATCGAGGCCAACGCGCGGTACTTCCAAGAAGGCATGGGCTACGACGCCCTGAATCAGTAAGCCACACCTTCGACCGAACGAGCCCATCGAGGGGCGGCTCCCAACCCAGAACGCGCGAGCCGCCCCTTCTTGTTCCCCTCTCCCAAGGGAAAGGCCGGAGGACCTCACCCGCCCTCCGGAAAAGGTCGTCTCAGGCTGCGCAGCACGTGCGGGGCCAAGCGCCACAGGGCCGGCGTGGTGAGGAGGGTCTTCCACAAGGCCGGGGCCATCTCGTCCCGGGTGCGGCGTTCCAGGAAATTCCGCACCGAAGGCGTCAGGCAACGCAGGAGCAGGTCGTACCCCGCCTCGCTGAAGCCGTGCAGGGCCCGCCGAATCCACCAGTGCAAACGCAGCTCCCGGTACAGGCCGCGCGCCGTCTCCTTCCAGGGCCGGCCCTGATGGATGGCCCGCGCCGCGGCCTGCGCCGCCCAGAAGCCCGTCACCGTCCCGCCCACGGTGGTGTTCTTCACGTGGCCGGCCGCATCCCCCAGCAGGTAGATGTCCACCCGCCCCACCCGACGATGGGCCTGAAGCCGGGGGTGGTAAAGGGCCACCTGCGCGCCCTGATAGGCCAGGGGGGTGAGTTCCCAACGCTTCAGGAAGGCTTCCAATAAAGGCTTCGGCGACACATGGGCGTCGGTCATCAAACCCAAGACGCCCCGGTGCTCCGATTCGGGAATTAGCCAATAGAAGTACCGGGT